>NZ_VHIJ01000018.1:0-113768 GCF_006680095.1 Pseudarthrobacter sp. B4EP4b
GGCTTGCCCTGATAGCGGGGATGGGGATGGGTGCGGGCGGGGTTGCCGCCAGCACTGCCCCTCACGGGCAGGCGGGGAGCCTCTCCATCCAGCACATGCTCAAGGACTGGGCTCCCGCCTGGAGTCTTCCGGCGCCGCAGGCCCTCGGAACCGGGCTGCCGGCAACGGCTCTGTCCGGCAGCACTGGAGCTGAAGTGGAAGCTTCTGAACCGGACCCGGGCGATACTGCTGACAGCCAACCCGCTGGCGTTGCGGAGAATCCTGCTGGTCCCCGCCGCAGCCCGGCGGCCTCCGCCGGAATCCCGGCCACGCACGCCTCCGGAGTGAAGGGGAGCGGTGCGGCCGCCACCGGGCAGGGCATGGCGAAAGGGACCGGAAACGACGCCGGTGCTGCCGCCACGGATGCTGGTTCTGCCGCCACGGCTAAGGGGAAGGCGGACGGGCATCCGGGGCATGCCGTGGGGCAGGACGGCCAAGTCGGTTCCGATGCGCCGGGCAAGGTTGGTGATGCCGTGCCGGGTGTGCTGGCCTACGTGGCCGGAGGGACTTTGCAGGGGACGGCGGACACCGCCGGCCAGGCCTTGAAGGCCATCCCCGGCAACAGCTGGCTGCAGAAGTTCAACCGGTAGCCGCGGGCGACGTAGGCTAAGCGCATGGGCCACAAAAATGATCCTGCCGTTGTCGAACGCCTGATGCGGACCAAAGGCCGCTGGGCCATCGTGGGCCTCACCACGAATGAGTGGCGTGCAGCCTACGACACCTCGCTTTTTATCCGGGACCGGCTGGGAATGGAGATTATCCCCGTCAACCTTCCCGGCGAAGCCGTACACGGGGAAACTGGCTACCGGAGCCTCGGTGACATCCCGCCCGAAAAGCATCCCATCGAGGTCGTGGACTGTTTTGTGAACTCGCAGAAGGTGGGGGATGTGGTGGACCAGGCAATCGCGGTGGGAGCGAAAGCGGTGTGGCTGCAGCTGGGTGTCATCGACGAGGCCGCGGCGGAACGGGCCAAGGCTGCCGGGCTGGACGTTGTGATGGACACCTGTCCCGCCCAGCAGGCCTGGAAGTACAACCTCTGACGTTCCTGCCGGTTCAGCGGGTCAGGAGCCCCGGATAGTGCCGTTCCGTGACGTCCGGGTGGGCCCGCATCCTGCCTTTGAGCATATTCATCCCGTAGGAAGCCAACAGCGGGTTGGCGGGATCGTCAGTGATACCCCGCGCTTCGGCCTTGAGCTCCGGCGGGAGGGGGACGGGATCGATCACGGCGTCGAGGCGGGGCGACCAGAAGAACGGGACCGAATACCTGTCCACGCCCGGTGGCGGCGCCTGGACCCGATGAATCGTGGCCACGAGGTAGCCTTCGGTCGCGACTTCGAGCATCTCGCCCAGGTTCACCACCAGGGCTCCGGGGATGGGCTCGACGGGCGCCCATTCGCTGGCCCCGGGCGGAAGGACCTCCAGTCCGCCGATATCGTCCTGCAGCAGGAGCGTGACGAACCCGTAGTCCGCGTGTGAGCCCACGCCCTGGTCGCCTGCGGCTTCCACGACTCCGCCCACGTAGTGAACCAGCTTTCCCATCCAGGCCGGGCTGCCCTGGAACGGCTCGTCGAAGTAGTCTTCGGGCAGTTTCAGTGAGACCGCGATGGCCCGGAGCAGTTCCATTCCTACCCGGGACATCAGTTCCGCCCACTCCATTGCGGCCGGCTTGAGTTCCGGGAAGGAGTCTTCGGGCCACAGGTTGGGGCCTTGGAGCAGCCAGTAAGGCTTGTCGTCCGGATAGTCCCTGACCGGCTCGCGTTCGGGCGAATAGTCGATTTGCTCCCGGGCATCCGCACGGCCCTGGGTCACCTCCGTGCCCATCCGCGTGTATCCGCGGAAGTGCGGAGAAAGCCTGTTGTCCAGCTTCATCCGTTCCTCCAGCGGCAGCGCAAAGAACCGCCTGATAAGGTCCAGCAGGCGTTCCGGCTGGCCTGGCGACGCACCGTAACCGGTGATCTGGAAGAAACCCACATGGTGCGCTGCATGGCGCAGCTGCTCGATGAATTCCGGATTGAAGGACCCGTCGGATTGCCGGGCCGTGGCCAGGTCCAGAACAGGAATGGCCCCCTGATCATGTGACATCCTCGCAGACTAGCACCGCGGCAGCCGGCTTTGTAGGCTTCGTGAATGGACCCTGCTGCATTGAGGAAGATCTGCCTCTCGTTTCCCGGCGCGTTCGAGGATTATCCGTTCGGCCCGGAGACGGCTGTCTTCAAGGTTCGGGCCGATGCCGCCGGCGGGGCGCGGCATGAGGCCAAGCTTTTCGCGCTGTCCGGGATGGACCTGCGGGACTGGTACGTGAACCTCAAATGTGAGCCCAACCTTGCCGTGCAGCTCCGCGCCGCGCACCCGGAAATCACCGGCGCATGGCACATGAACAAGACGCACTGGAACGGGGTCCGCCTTGATGGAGCCCTGCCGGATGACATGATCCGCGACATGGTGGAGGACTCCTACGACCTGGTGGTGGCAGGGCTGACCAGGAAACAGCAGGAGCAGCTCGGTTGGGCACGGCTTGCCGGCTCCAGGGGCATCGAGCAGTGATGCCCAAGTGGCCGCAGCAGGGCATGCGGCATGACCTTGATTACCCCGGCATAGGAGGAACGGAGTACCGGGCCGTTCCGAAGGGGTACGCCGGGGTCCTGGAAGAGGTCCAGCTGGGCAGTGGCTTTGCCGTGTACCGGCGGGTGGCAGCGGGCATTCTGTCCTGGGAGCTCCAGCGGCGCGCAGGCCTCCGCGTCCGGACGGATTCACCACAGGTGGTGCCGGGAGCGCGGGTGGTCAGTGGTTTCGGCGTCGGACCCTTTCGCTTGAATGCCCCCTGCGAGGTGGTCTGGGTTCACGAACCGCTGAGGGCGGATGTGCCGCAGTCCGCTGGATTTGGCTACGGAGCGTTGCGTGGGCACCCGGCCCGCGGCGAGGAATCCTTCGAGGTGGAGATCAACAGCGACGCCGCTGTTCACCTACGGATCCGCGCGTTCAGCAAGCCGGGCAACTGGTTCTACGCGGCCGGGGGACTGGTGACCCGGGCGGCGCAACGCCACGTTACATCCCGGTACATTGAAGGGGCACGGCAACTCGCTGCGGAAGGACTGCGCCCATGATTTTTATCGTTGTCAAATTCAAGGTCAAGCCCGAGTGGTCGGAGCGCTGGCCCGGCCTGGTGGCAGATTTCACCCAGGCCACGCGCCAGGAACCGGGCAACCTCTGGTTCGACTGGTCGCGCAGCCTCGATGACCCGAACGAGTACGTCCTGGTGGAAGCCTTCAAGGACGATGCCGCCGGCGACCACGTCAACAGCCCACACTTCAAGCAGGCCATGGCGGACATGCCCCAGGCCCTCGCCGAAACACCCCGCATCATCAGCCGCCAGCTCGACGGCGACGCCTGGGACCTCATGGGGGAGCTCACCATCTGATGTGGATCGGCTGGATCGAATTCGACATCCTCCTGGGCGACGTGCAGAGCCTCAAGGAAAAGCGTTCCGTCGTCAGGCCGCTGATCGCTGAAGTCAAGCGCCGCTTTGACGTCTCCGTGGCGGAGGTAGGGGACCATGACCAGTACCGGCGCACCCGGTTGGGTGCAGGCCTCGTGGCAGCCGACCGGGCCCACCTCGTGGAGGTGCTGGCCGCCGTCGAACGCCTGGTAGCAGGGCGCCCTGAAATCGAACTGCTCAGCGCACGCCAGCGGGAGCTCCACAGCGAAGACTAACATTCTCACGCCATATGGCTACTGCCCAAGGAGCCTTACGAGGGCCGGCAATGCCAAAGCGGCCAGCAGTAGTACTCCGCAAAAGACCGATGTCGAAATCCCCAGCCGAAATCCGGATTTGCCGATAAACGGAGCTGTCCAATGCTGGCTCTCAAGTGGGCTGCTGTACCGGAGCTGTGCCCCGACAGTGAGCGGCACTATTGAGATACCGGACAAAGCGACGAAAACAGTAGCGGCGAAAAGCCAGAGGATCAGGCCTGCCGACGGCTCCGCTACTTTGAAGCCGTGCTCGTTGACGTGGGCGATCGCCCAGCGGACGTTGTCATTACTTCCGATGAATCCGGCCACCACCCAGCAAAGACCAGCAAGTAAAACGCCCACTATGGGAGCGGTCACTGGAACCCTTGACCCGCTCCGCTGCTGTTGCAGCGTCATGACGACCAGAACCACTGCGCCGAGGGTTGGGGCCCATGGCAAAGCTGCGAGCAGACTCAGTCCGAACTTTGCTGTTGCGGTTCCAACGACAACAGTTACAACAGCAGCGCCCAGAAGCAGCCCAAAGAATCCACTGTTATCTGTGTTCGAAGTCGAAGAATGGTTGCTCGTAGTTACATAACGCCGTTGGTCGATCGTTTGATGGAAATTCGCGTTCCCGGAGATATCTCCAGTGCGAATCCTTTGATCGTTGCGTTGCGAGGGTAGCTCCCGCGCAACATTCTCGCGTTCGGCCGCCTTGGCCGAAGAACGGCCGATCGCGGCAGTAAGCACCGGGCTGACGACAGCCCCAAGAATGGAAGCAATCACTGCGGTCCAGGGCCCGGCTGCCTCGCGCGCAAGGTGTTCTATGAAGCTGCTCATCATCACGCTCTCTCACTTGTTTTTAGGAACAAGACAAGAATGGCGCATAGGTATGACAAAGCTTGTAAAGGAGAAATCCGTTGCTGCCGATGAGGACCGTTGGGCTTTCCACCTCTTGCTTAACTAGACGCGGGGTCACTCAGCGCCCATCCCGGAGGGATTTTTGGGCGGTAAGTGACCCCGCGTTGCTTGTTGGGGGTGGGGCCTAGCCGAAGTACTTCGGCAGGGTCCCTTCGTGGGCTTCGCGGAGCGCGTCCAGGGACAGGCTCTCCACTCCGTTGATGTCCAGGGTTCCGCTGGCAGCGTCCACCACACCGATACGGGTGTGGGTGAAGCCGCGGGCGGTGCACATATCCGTGAAGCGGACTTCCTCCGACCGGGGAACGCCCACAACGGCGCGGCCCTGGGATTCTGAGAAGAGCGCCGTGAACAGGTCCACGCCGTCCCGGTCCAGGACATCCTGCAGTGCGATCCGGGCACCCACGCCGTAGCGCAGCGAGGACTCCACCAGGGCAGCCGCGAGGCCGCCTTCGGAGAGGTCGTGAGCGGAGTCGATCATGCCGTCGCGTGAGGCGTTGATCAGGATCTCACCCAGGGCGCGTTCGGCGTCGAGATCCACCTTCGGCGGCTGGCCGCCCAGGTGGCCGCGCATGTTGGCCCACTCGGAGCCGTCCAGCTCGGCAGCGGTGGTGCCCAGCAGGTAAATCGCTTGGCCGTCCTCACGCCAGCCCGACGGCGTGCGGCGGGCGACGTCGTCGAGCTTGCCCAGCACAGCCACCACGGGGGAGGGGTGGATGGGCGTGGTGCCCGTCTGGTTGTAGAGCGAAACGTTGCCGCCGGTAACCGGGACACCGAGCACCTTGCAGGCGTCGGACAGGCCGCGGATGGCCTCCGCCAGCTGCCACATGACGTCCGGGTCCTCGGGGGAACCGAAGTTCAGGCAGTCGCTGACGGCCATCGGGACGGCGCCGGAGGTGGCGACGTTCCGGTAGGCCTCGGCCAGCGCCAGCTGCGCACCGTGGTAGGGATCGAGGTAGGTGTACCGCCCGTTGGCGTCGGTGGCCAGGGCAACGCCCAAGCCGGTTTCCTCATCCACGCGCACCACGCCGGCGTCGTCCGGGAACGCCATGGAGGTGTTGCCGCCCACGTACCGGTCGTACTGGTTGGTGATCCAGGACTTGGAGCACATGTTCGGTGATGCCACCAGTTCGGTCACTGCCGCCGCGAGCTCCGACGGAGCGGAGGGCCTGCCGGCGTCCTGCACGGAGCCGGTGAAGGTGTCGGCCTGCACAGCGTCCTGCCACTCGGGACGGGCGAACGGGCGGTCGTACACCGGACCGTCGTGTGCCACGGTGCGGGGATCGACGTCGACAATCACCTCGCCTTCCCAAGTGATGATGAGGCGGCCGGTGTCGGTCACTTCACCCAGCCACGCGTATTCAACAGCCCACTTGTCCATCACGGCTTCGAACGCCGCAACGTTCTCCGGCGTGACAACGGCCATCATGCGTTCCTGCGACTCGGACATCAGGATTTCGCCCGGGGTCAGCGTGGGGTCGCGCAGCAGGACGGAGGTCAGCTCAACCTGCATGCCGCCGTCGCCGTTGGAGGCCAGCTCGGAGGTGGCGCAGGAGATGCCGGCGGCGCCGAGGTCCTGGATGCCTTCCACCAGGGAGCCCTTGAACAGCTCCAGGCAGCACTCGATGAGGACCTTCTCGGCGAACGGGTCGCCCACCTGCACCGCGGGGCGCTTCGAGGGCTTGGTGTCGTCGAAGGACTCGGAGGCGAGCACGGAGGCGCCGCCGATGCCGTCGCCACCGGTGCGGGCACCAAACAGCACCACCTTGTTGCCCTTGCCCGAGGCGTTGGCGAGGCGGATGTCCTCGTGGCGCATCACGCCCACTGCGAGGGCGTTGACCAGCGGGTTGCCCTGGTACACGGAGTCGAACACCATTTCGCCGCCGATGTTCGGCAGGCCCAGGGAGTTGCCGTAGCCGCCGATACCGGCCACCGCACCGTGCATCACGCGCGCGGTGTCCGGGTGGTCGATGGCGCCGAAGCGCAGCGGATCCATCACGGCGACCGGGCGGGCGCCCATGGAGATGATGTCGCGGACAATCCCGCCAATGCCGGTTGCGGCGCCCTGGTAGGGCTCAACGAACGACGGCGAGTTGTGCGATTCGATCTTGAAGGTCACGGCCCAGCCGTCCCCGAGGTTGGTCACGCCGGCGTTTTCGCCGATGCCCACCAGCATGTCCTTCTTCATCTCCGGGGTCACCTTCTCGCCGAACTGGCGCAGGTGGTTCTTGGAGGACTTGTAGGAGCAGTGCTCGCTCCACATCACGGAGTACATGGCGAGCTCGGCGCCGGTGGGGCGGCGGCCCAGGACCTTGAGGATATCGTCGAATTCGTTCTGCTTCAGGCCCAGCTCGGCCCACGGCAGCTCGGTGTCCGGGGTCTTCGCGGCGTTTTCGACAGTGTCGATATTGAACTTCTTGGTGGTTTCGATGCTCACTTGTCGCCTCCCACAATCTTGGTCAAAACGGAGGTGAAGAAGCCCAGCCCGTCGGTATCGGAGCCGCCGATGCCGTCCAGCGACTCGGGGCCGAATCCGGCCTCCACCGCGTGCTCGGGGTGCGGCATGAGGCCCACCACGTTGCCGGCGGCGTTGGAGATGCCGGCGATGTCGCGGCGGGAACCGTTGGGGTTGAATCCGACGTAGCGGAACACCACGCGGCCCTCAGCCTCAAGGGCGTCGAGGGTCTTCTCGTCCGCGATGTACTGGCCGTCCTGGTTCTTCAGCGGCACAATGATTTCCTGGCCCGCCTGGTAGTCCAGCGTCCATGCGGTGTTGCTGTTCTCGACGCGCAGCACCTGGTCGCGGCACATGAACTTGAGGTGGTCGTTCTTGATCATCGAGCCGGGCAGCAGGTGCGACTCGGTGAGGATCTGGAAGCCGTTGCAGATGCCGAGTACGGGCAGCTTGGCCTCGCTGTTGGCCGCGTCAATGATTTTGGACATCAGCGGTGCGAACCGGGCGATCGCTCCGGCACGGAGGTAGTCACCGTAGGAGAAACCGCCGGGAATCACCACCGCGTCCACGTCGCCAAGTTCCGTATCCGCGTGCCAGAGTTCGACGGCGGTGCCACCGGCCAGGCGCACGGCGCGGGCAGCGTCGCGGTCATCCAGGGTCCCGGGGAAGGTGACGACGCCGATCCGGGCCCCAGCGAGGCGCGGTTCTGCGGCGACGGCGATGGCCTCGCCGATCAGGGGAAGTTCAGTCATGTCAGGCCTCGACGACCTCGACGTTGACGACGTCCTCGATCACGGGGTTGGACAGCAGGGTCTCTGCGGCATCGCGTGCCTGGGCCAGGATGTCCTCGGTCACCTCGCCGTCGACAGTCAGTTCAAAACGCTTGCCCTGGCGGACAGAGCTGAAGCTGGTGAAGCCCAGCCGGGGCAGAGCGCCGACGATAGCCTTCCCCTGCGGGTCCAGAATCTCGGGCTTGGGCATAACGTCAACAACGATCCGGGGCATCCGGTAACTCCTGTGCGTGAGCTTGGGTAAGGGCGCAGCTCAGTGGTGCCGTCTCACGCCGTACCGAGGTGTTTGGGGGACACTTTGAAAGACTTGGTGGACGGGCGCTCCGCGAGCTTGCTAGTCCATTCTACCGGCCGGAGCGTCCCACCCTGTATTCGGCTGATTCCTGTCATGCTGACCGGTTCGGGCAGCATATGGAGCGGGAGTCACAGGGTTCCGCCGCAGTCCCGTATTGAAGAGATTCTGGAGTTGTGCGGGTGCGGTCATTAGGATTGCTGAATGGCTGAGAAATCGAGATCCGTGCTGTTGCCGGTGATGGCCGCGGCTGTCTTCGCCGGGCTGGGCCGGATGGTCCTTCAGAAGATCAAGGCAGACCGGTTTGCCCGGGAGAACCGTGTTGCCGGACCGGTGGACGAAAAAACCAGGCAGTGGATCAGCGACGTCGTCAGGACACCCCGCCAATAACAGCGGCGGGCACAGCAGTGTGAGGTAGTCGGGGTGCCCTGCGGGGCGCCCTTTTTCGTGCCCGGCAACCGGGCATGCCCGCGAACCGCATGACTAGAAAAAATCTGCCTTAGTGTCCTATGTCATATTTGGCTCTCACTCTGTACCCTTTGAATCGGCCGGTAACACGAAATGACAAGATCTGTAACTTCGTGTGCCGGGCCAGTCGTTTCGGGCCCCCAACCATGGCTGGGCCGGTACCTCTCGAAAGGGTTGCACGTGAGATCAACTGGAAAGAGCCCCGTAAGGGGCGGGGGATTCCGGAGGGCTGCGGCGCTGGCCGTGGCCCTGCCGCTTCTGCTCACCCCGATGGCCGTCACTCCCGCCACCGCGGCGCCGGCCGGACAGGTTCTGCCGCCCGCTGCCAAGAAAACCGCGCCTGTTGAGTTCAAGGACGGCCGCTACGTTGTTGTGCTGGCAGGTGCGGCGGCTGCCGCTTATGAGGGTGAAACCCCGGGGCTTGGGGCAACCAAACCACAAAGCGGCCGGAAGTTGGACTCCGCAAGCGCCAACTACAAGGCTTATGACGCGCACCTTCGCAAGCAGCAGCGTGACGTGGCTGCAAGCCAGGGCGCCACACCGCAAAAGCAGTTCACGGCTGCCCTCAACGGCTTCACCGCCGAACTGACCGCCGCCCAGGCGATGGAACTCGCGAAGGACCAGCGCGTTCTCCTGGTTGCTCCCGACGTCGAGAACGGGCCCGATTACACCACCACCGACTTCCTCAAACTGACCGGGCCGGAAGGTGCGTGGGCCAAGCAGTTTGGCGGCGAGGCCAACGCCGGCAAGGGCGTTGTGGTGGGAGTCATCGATTCCGGCTACGCCCCGGACAACCCGTTCCTCCAGGGCGAGCCCGTCCAGCCCCTGAGCGGTCCCGCCCAGGTTGGCGTTCCCTACCGGACCGCCGACGGCAAGATAGCCATGCTGAAGGCAGATGGCACCACCTTCGAGGGCGAGTGCCAGAAGGGCCAGGGAACCGGGGCGGCGTTCGATGGCTCCCTCTGCAACTCCAAGGTCATCGGTGCCCGCTACTTCGCCGATTCCTTCCTGCAGTACGTGACCCCCGCGAACCGCGCCCCGGAGGAACTCATCTCTCCGGTGGATGTGGGCAGCCACGGTACCCACACCGCCACCACTGCGGCGGGCAATGCGAACGTGGAGCAGGTCATCGACGGCGCAAGCTTCGGCAGGAGCTCCGGCGTCGCCCCCGCCGCCAAAGTCTCCGTCTACAAGGTCTGCTGGGAAGACACCAACCCGGACACCGGCGGCTGCTACTCCTCGGCATCGGTTGAGGCAGTGGAAGCTGCGGTCAAGGACGGCGTGGACGTCCTGAACTACTCCATTTCCGGCAACAACAACAGCACCACCGATCCCGTGGCGCTGGCCTTCCTGAACGCCGCCGCGGCCGGCGTTTTTGTCTCGGCTTCGGCCGGCAACTCGGGCCCCACCGTTTCCACCGTGAACCACGCCTCACCCTGGCTGACCACCGTGGCCGCGTCCACTTTCCCGAGCGATCTGCTGGGCACCGTCAAGGTCTCGGACGGCTCGGTCTACCGGGGCGCCTCCATCATGAAGACCGAAGTCGCGGACAAGCCTGTGGTGGTTGCTGCCGCGGCGGCAGCTGCCGGGGCCGCCAACCCGAACTTGTGCGGCCCCGGTTCTCTCGATGCTGCCAAGGTGTCCGGCAAAGTAGTGGTCTGCGACCGCGGCGTGGTGGACCGGACGGCCAAGAGCCAGGAGGTCCAGGACAAGGGCGGCGTGGGCATGATCCTGGTGAACCTCACCAGCAGTTCCGAAGACGCGGACAACCACGTGCTGCCCACCGTGCACGTCAACGCCCCCAAGAGCCTGGAACTGAAGTCCAAGCTGGAGTCCAACCCCGCGCTGACCGTCAGCCTCGTCAAAGGCGACCTGACCGGCCTGCCCCCTGCCCCTGCTCCCCAGATCGCCGGTTTCTCATCACGTGGTCCCACCCTCGCATCGGGCGGAGACCTGCTGAAGCCTGACATCGCGGCTCCGGGAGTCAACGTTCTTGCCGGCGTCTCCACCATCGGCAACCACGGGGATCAGTTTGGCTTTATGTCCGGCACGTCCATGGCGGCACCGCATATTGCCGGCTTCGGCGCACTGGTGCTCAGCAAACAGCCCAAGTGGACGCCCGCGATGGTCAAGTCCGCCATGATGACCACGGCCTACCCCCTCGTCAACGCGGACGGTACGCCCAACACGGATCCGTTCCAGGGCGGTGCCGGGCACATCGATTCAACCCGAGTCCTGGATCCGGGCCTGGTTTACAACTCCGGGATCAAGGACTGGCTGGGCTTCCTCAACGGCCAGGGTGTGGACACCGGCGCTCCGCAGGCCGGCACCATCGCCGCCCGGGATTTGAACCTGCCGTCCATCGCGCTCGGCAGCCTGGTGGGCGAGGTACAGGTCAAGCGCCAGCTGACTGCCCTGGTCCCCGGCATGTACCGGCCGGAGGTCAACCTGCCCGGCTTCAACGTCCAGGTGGAACCGAAAGCACTTAACTTTGCCAAGGCAGGCCAGACCCGCGAAGTTACCCTGACCATCCGGAACGTAAGCGCACCGGTGGGCAAATTCAGTACAGGCAGCCTGACATGGAAGGGTCCCCGCACCGTAAGCTCGCCAATCGCCATCCGGCCGGTTGACGCACAGATCGCACCCTCGTTCTCCTTCAGTTCACCCGCCGGAAGCGGCAGCGGCACCATGGAACTGGTTTCAGGGTCGGACAGTCCCATCAGCGTTGGCGTGGAAGGCCTGGCTCCGGTGAGCCAGACGGCCATCACCAAGACTCCCGGCGAGTACGCACCGGCCAACGATGCCCACAACGCACTGCTTCAAGTGGCAGTGCCGGAAGGGGCCTCCTTCGCCCGGCTGGGTGTCCAGGCGCAATCCGACGACGTCGACTGGGACATGGTGGTCTATGCACCGAATGGCGCCGGGGGACTGACGGCCACCCAGGTGGCGACCGCCTCGGCCAGTGAGTTCCTGGATCTGGAGGCACCCCGGGCGGGCACCTACTACATCGTGGCCAACCTCTACTCCACCCCGGACAATGGACCGGCCACAGCGACAGTCCAGGCCGTGACCTTTGCCGGGGATGCCGGCAATCTCAGGGTGGATCCGAACCCAATCGCGGCCCCGAACGGAACCGCCACGGCGGCCACGCTCTCGTGGACCGGCCTGTCCGAAGGGGCTTACCTGTCCCGCCTGAGCCTGGGCAATAACGGCATCAGGACCTGGGTCAACGTCCAGGTGGGCGCAGCCTCCGTTGCCCCAGCCGGCGCTCCGCAGGTTGCCTTCGCGGACGGCGTGCCTGCGGCCTAGCAGTTACTCGAAAAGCAGGGTCCCGGGCGGTTGGAAACCGCCCGGGACCCTGCTTTTCTCCCGCGAAACCTAGGTGTTGCCCCACGCACCGCCGGCGCTGCCCAGCAGCGGCGCCATCGCCCTCCACCTGGCGATTTCGCAGCCATCCGTACGGGTGAAAACCGATTCAACAACCCGGCCGTGGAACGTCCCGGTGACCACGGCAACCTGGGGCCCGCCGTACTGCTGGGTGCACAGTTTAGGCGGCCCGGGTTTCGGAAAGAAGATGTCCTCACCGTGAGTCCGGACCGCGGTCAATGCAGCTTCGGGATCCGGCAGGGTACTGGCAGCGGAAGGGCCGTTATCGTCGGCCACCAGCCGGAAGAGGTATTCGGCTGCGCCAGGGTCCTCCCGCAGCCTGGTGGTCAGGTCGATCATGCCGCACCGTTTCCCCCGAGTGCGGCAAGTTCAAGGGCAAGCTTTTCGCGAAGTCCGGCTGCCTCGGCCGCGAAACCACGCTGGTGTTCCACGTAGGCGGCCTTGCCCTGCGGGGTTTCGATGGGAATGGCCGGGTAACCCCACTCGGCGAGGTCGTAGGGGGAAGCCTGCATGTCCATGGCGCGGATGCGCCAGGACAGTTCAAAGCAGTCCATCACCAGTTCGCTGGGCAGGGCCGGCAGCAGCTTGTAGGCCCATTTGTACAGGTCCATGTTGGCGTGCAGGCATCCCGGTTGCTCCAGGTGCCGCTGGGACTCGCGGCTGGGAGCCAGTTCATTGAGCGGGATGGCGTCCGGCGTGTAGAAACGGAAAGCATCGAAGTGGGTGCAGCGGATCCGGTTGTCCTCCACCACCTTGTCCGTCCCCGCTGAGCCGAGGCGCAGCTGCAGGTACTCGTGCCGGAGGTCAAACCGGTCCTGGTGGTAGACCATGGCCCATTCGTGCAGGCCGAAGCAGCCAAACTGGGCGGGCCGCGCAGCGGTGCCGCGAAGGATGATGCCGGCAAAGGCGACGGCATCCTTGCGGTCGGCAAGGAACCCGGTCCGGTCCAAGGTGAGAGCGGTACTTCCCGTGGGCAGCCCGAGGGAGGCGAGTTCGTCGTCGTCGAGCGTCCGGTAGTGTTTCCAGCCGCGGCGCGCGGCCGCTTCCCCGCCCGCAAGGACGACGCCGGCACCCGGGTGCCAGCGCCGGAGCTGGCCTGGTTTCTGGGTGTAGTAGGTGAAAAGGAAGTCCTCCACCGGATGCTTTTGTCCAGCAGAGCGCCGGGCGAGGTAGGGGTCCGCATAGCGGCTGACGCGCTGGTGGTGGGCTTCCTCCCTCTCCCGCCATTCGTCCGCCGCGAGGACCCTAAGCTGCTCCACCGCTGGCACCGATGACGTCCTTTGCCGCGTTCCAGGCGCTGATCTCGCAGCCGTTGGTGCGTTTGAAGGCGTCATCAACAGGGACGCCGTCCACCACTCCCGTCACCGTGGCTTCCTGCGGACCGCCGTACTGCTCCGTGCACGCCTGGTCGGTCCGGAGCGCCGGGGAGGCCAGCAGTGCCGCGTTTTCTTTCAGGGCGGAGCAGGCGGCCGCAGCAGTGGGGTGCTTGCTCTCGGCGTCGGGCATGCCGTCGACGCAGACCAGCGTGTAGTGGACCTCCGGCTCGGCTGCGGATGGCTTATAGGTGATGGCCAATTCAGCATTGCCCTGCCCCGGACCGGCCGACGGCCGTGCGGGTGGTTCGGGGGAGGGCGCCGGGATGGTGGATTCGGCGTCGGGGGCGGTGCTGCCGGACGGCGCTGCGGAACCCGGCGATGCTGATGAAGAAGCGGGGGCTGCGGGGCTGCCCGAGGTGCCGCCGCCCTGCCCGGAGGAACAACTTGGCACCAGCAGGAGGGCAGTCAGCAGGAGCACTGCTGATGGCACCGTGCCTGAAAGCACTTGGTGCCCGCGCCGAGGCCTGTCCGTCATGCTGCCATTCTACTGCCGCAGCATCATCGCCCGGCTAAGCCTGCCGGCCGTTGGAGGTGGCTGCGATCAGGCCCATCATGGACGCGTGCAGCTCGCCCACCTGGTCACGGGTCAGGCCCAGGCGCTCCATCATGGTCCCCGGGACATTGAGCGCCTCCTGCCGCAGCGCCGCACCCGCCGGCGTCAGGTCAACGGCGAGGGCGCGCTCGTTGCCGTCCACCCGCCGTCGGGAAATCAGGCCCGAGGACTCAAGGCGACGCAGCAGGGGCGAGATGGTGGCCGGTTCCTGTGCGAGGGCATCACTGATGTTCCGTACGGTGCGGGGGCTGGATTCCCAGAGGCACAGCATCACCAGGTACTGCGGGTGGGTGAGGTTCATCCTCTCCAGCACTGGCTTGTAGGCTCCCACTACGCTGCGCGCCGCCACGGTCAGCGCGAAGCACAGCTGGTGTTCCAGCAGCAGGTCATCGTCCTGGGTGGCGGCAGTACCGGGTGCGGGATTCATCAGGCCTCCAATTGTTAGTGCACTAATTATTAGCGTACACTGTTACCGGTAGATGGGTGACTGGAAGGAGTCGGTTCATGGGTAAGGCAAGCTCCGGAAGCAAGGGAAACGCTTCCCAGCGCTTCATGCGGGCAACGGGCAAGCTGCGGGCCGTTTTCGGACCCGCGAGCCGCACGTCCCTGATCCACGACATGACGGAGGAAAACCGCCGGCTCCTGGCGCAGCGCGAGGCTGAAACCCAGCAGTGGGAGACCCTCACGCGCCCCGACGGCAGCACCTATGTGGTGCCCCGGAACCCTGACGACAAATCCCTTCGCTGACCCTGCCGCCCGGCCCTGTGCCGGCTCCGCTCGTGTCCCGGCAGCCCGCCCGGTTTTGGTGGGCTGCTGATCCTTTTTAAGGTGCCGGGCGTAAAATAAGGGCACTGGCTCCGCCAGGATTTTCTTGGAATCGCTCTTTCCCCGGTACGCGGGAGGGGGGTGGAAAACAGTGGCACATTTCATCGATGGGTTCATGAGCCTGACGGACAGGCTCCGCTTCTTCTTTGGCCCCGCCGCCCGGGTGGACTCCAGTCTGCCGGTGGTACACAAGCATGACGAGTTCGAGCAGGCCTCGGAAGAGGAACTGACGCACTTTGTGGTGGAAACCGATACGTCAGGCCACCACTATGCGGTACGCCGCGACGACCTCGAGAAGGAGGCCTGACCCTGGCAGCGCAGCTGCGGCCAGACCCAAAAATGCACTGGTGACGGACTGAGTCCGTCACCAGTGCATTTTTACTGAAAGTCGGTTTTGCAGGTCCCGCGGTGCGGCGAGCTGTTAGCGGCCCGTGCCGCCGTACACAGTGGCTTCGCTCTCGCTGTCCAGCTCAAAGGCCCGGTGGATGACCCGTACGGCCTCGTCCAGCAGGTCAGCGTGCGTAACAACTGAGATGCGGATCTCCGAGGTGGAGATCATGTTGATGTTGATGCCGGCGTCCGAGAGTGCCTTGAAGAACGTGGCGGACACGCCTGGGTGCGAGCGCATTCCGGCGCCGATCAGCGACAGCTTGCCGATCTGCTCGTTGTACTCGATGGTTTCAAAACCGATCTGGTCCTGTGCTGCGTGCAGCGCTGCCAGTGCGTCGGCGCCTTCCACGATGGGCAGCGTGAACGAAATGTCCGTCCGGCCGGTGCCGTGGGTGGACACATTCTGCACGATCATGTCGATGTTCGAGTGGGCATCGGCAATAACCTGGAAGATGGCAGCAGCCTTGCCGGGAATGTCCGGCACACCAACAACGGTGACCTTGGCTTCGGAACGGTCGTGCGCGACGCCGGAGATGATTGGCTGCTCCAAGGCAACTCCCTCTTGAGTGGTGATCTTGTCTTCGGCGCTGGGGATGACCCAGGTGCCTTCGTGCTGGCTGAATGACGAACGGACGTGCAGTGGCACGCCGAACCTGCGCGCGTACTCCACGCAGCGAAGGTGCAGGATCTTGGCTCCCGACGCCGCAAGTTCAAGCATTTCCTCGCTGGAGATCGTATCGATCTTCTGGGCTGAGGGGACCACCCGGGGGTCGGCGGTGTAGATACCGTCCACGTCCGTGTAGATTTCGCAGACGTCCGCCTCAAGTGCTGCTGCGAGTGCCACCGCCGTAGTGTCCGAACCGCCGCGGCCCAGGGTGGTGATCTCGTTCGTGGCGCGGCTCATGCCCTGGAAGCCCGCCACGATGGCGATGTTTCCCTTGTCGAGTGCGGTGCGGATCCGGTGGGGGTCGACGTCGATGATCCGGGCCTTGCCGTGGATGCCATCGGTGATCATGCCGGCCTGGGAGCCGGTGAAGGACTGGGCGGAGGCGCCCAGCTTGTTAATGGCCATGGCAAGCAGCGCCATGGAGATACGCTCACCGGCGGACAGCAGCATGTCCATTTCGCGGGCGGGGGCCGAGTCCGTCACCTGGGCGGCCAGGTCCAGGAGTTCGTCAGTGGTATCGCCCATGGCGGAGACCACCACAACCACTTCATTGCCGGCAGCATGGGCGTCCACAACGCGCGCTGCCACCCGTTTGATGCCGTCGGCATCCGCCACGGACGATCCGCCAAACTTCTGCACGATCAGCTGTTTGGTTACTGCGCCGCCGGCGGGCAGCTCCTGTGCCTGCTTTGCGTTGTGCACTTCTGTAGTGGGCGTACTCATGCGCGAACCTTCACTGGATCAAATTGGAGCCGGCCCAAGCAGCGGTGATGCTGTGTTGGCCCTGACCCGGGGGAACTTGCGCCGTTGTTGGCGCGACTTCGTGGCACCAGTTTATCGCCGCCCGCGGTCAGGGGTTGAATTGTGACCGAATCCTGGGCGTTAGGAAGCGTGCCGCCAGCATCCGCGGGCGTACGCTCAAAAGTGTCAGCGTGCATCAAAAAACTGTGGGGGACAGGTGCGTTATACATGCCAATGATTTCTGAGTTATCGGACGGTACGGCAGGGCTGGAGCCCGACGGCGGCATCACGGCTCATGCCGTCAGCCGCAGCTTCGGCATGGTACACGCCGTCGAACATATGGACTTCCATGCCCCGGCAGGCAAGGTGACCGCTCTGATCGGGCCAAACGGGGCCGGCAAAACTACGCTGCTGCTGATGCTGGCGTCGTTGCTGGCGCCCGACCAAGGCAGCATCAGTGTGGGCGGCCTCGATCCGCGCCAGGATCGCGCGGAAGTACGCAGCCGGGTTGGCTGGATGCCGGACACCCTGGGTGTGTGGGAGTCGCTCACCGCCCGTCAAATCCTCACCCAGATGGCCCGCTTCTACCGGCTTCCCGCCCAGGGCATCGGACGGCGGGTCGCAGAGCTGTTGGAACGCGTCCGGCTGGACGACCTGGCCGACCAACCGGCGCGGGTACTGTCCCGCGGACAGCAGCAGAGGCTCAGCCTGGCGCGGGCCCTGATCCACGATCCTTCCGTCCTTCTGCTCGACGAACCGGCATCGGGCCTGGATCCCGGCTCCCGCGTGGAGCTTCGGCTGATGCTGCGGGAACTGGCGGCAGAGGGCAAGGCGGTGGTGGTTTCGTCCCACGTGCTGAGCGAACTGGACGAAATTGCCGACGGCGCCGTGTTCGTTAACAAGGGCCGTACCGTCAGGCAGCAAACCACTGAGCAGGCTGCCGCCGCCGGTCGGCGCTACGCCGTCACCGCCTCCGACATGGAGGCGCTCGCTGCCAAACTGACCGGGCTGGGGCTGGCGTTCCGGCGCGAGGAAGGACGCCGCCCGGCTCTCAGCCTGATGCTGGGCGGTGACAGCGACGCCGAGCGGCTGCTGCGTGACCTGGTGCTCGCCGGCGTCGGGGTGACCTCCTTTGCCCCCGCAACAGGGGCCCTTGAAGAGACCTACATGAGCCTCGAAGGGGAGCTGCGATGAGCCACGCAACAAAGGACCGGCAGGACACCGGCGGCAGGACAACGGGCGGTTACCTGCCCGGCATTCGGGATGTGGTGGTGCTTGAGCTCAAGCAGCGGCTGCGGTCCCGCGGCTGGTACATCATGCTGGCCATCTGGTTTGTCCTGACCGGCCTCGTGACCTGGCTGACCTGGGCCAGCTGGAACGCCAGCCAGGAGGCGCAGCGCGGATACCCCGGCTACGTGGCGCCGCCGGACACCGGTCCAGGATCCATGATCTTCGAGGTGGTCCTGGCCTTCGTCCTGCTCTTTGCGCTGCTGGTTGCCCCGGCGCTGTCCGCCAACGCCGTTAACGGCGACCGGGCCGGCGGCACTCTGGCCATCCTCCAGGTAACCCTGCTGCGGCCCGGCCAGATCCTGTGGGGCAAATTCGTCGCGGCGTGGGCCGCGGCCCTGGCCTTCCTGGTGGCCAGCACGCCCTTCCTGGTAATCGGGGTGGCGCTGGGCGGCATGACTCCCGGCCACGTCCTGGTGGCGCTGCTCATGCTGGCAGTTGAGGTGGGAGTTGTCTGCGCCATCGGTGTTGGCATCTCGGCGCTCGCGGGCCGGCCACTGTTTTCGATCGTGGTCACGTACCTCGCCGTGGCCGGCCTTGCCGTGGGCACCCTGATCGCCTTTGGGCTGGGAACAGGGCTTACGCAGGGGACCATTATGGCCAACCAGGCCCAATACCGGGCGTACGAGCCGCTGTCCCGGGAGGGAGGCCAACAGGGGCCCACTGAACCGGAGTACACGTGCTCCGGACCGCTGCAGGAGCAGAGCGCCATGCGGACCGAACGGGTGGCCTGGTTGATAGCAATGAACCCTTACGTGGTGGTGGCCGATGCGATCCCCTACAAGGACCGTTCGCAGGAGCGCAACTACTCATCGGTGGGCGCAATAGAGACCATCAGCCAGGGTGCCCGGTATGCCATGGCCGGTCCGGAGGGCACCTTCCCGTGTGCGAACGGCGAGGTCAAACCGCGGTACCTGGCGCAGTCCACCCCGCTGTGGCCTTTGGGACTGGGCCTGCAGCTGTTGGTGGCCGCACTCCTGATGTGGCTGGGTTGGCGTGCGCTTCGCACGCCCGCCCGCAAACTGGCGCGGGGAACCCGCATAGCGTAGCTGCTCCTGTGGACAGGCCCGGCACGGTGGACCACGATGGGGTTAGCCCCGCGAGCACCGGGGCTGGGCCTGTTGTGGGATACGGGGGCTTGGACTGTGGCCGGTGACGAACGGCAGGACGAGGGTTTCGGCGTCGAAGAACCTGTGTACGAGGTTATTGGCGCAGGCGGGACCATCCCTGCGGCCGCTGAAGACGATGATGCCCTGCCGCCAAGCCCGGGCGCCGCCCGCGTGGTCCTGCGCCAGGCCTTGGTGGACGTCGCCCGGATTGTCGTCTCCGGACGCTTCTGGTGGCAGTCAGCCACCATTTTCCTGGCGTCCCTGGCCGCTGGGCTGCTGACGGTGATGGTGGCAACCGGAGGTGACGTTCCGCCCGATGCGCCCGGAGGCGTCTACGTTCTGGCCGCGGCGATCCTGGTTCCGGTTACCTGCGTGCTGGCGATCAGATGGGCACGCCATCGGGGCAGGACGGACGAGGACGGGGAGCCTACGGCGGAGGGTCCGTTCCTGGCCTGGACGGTGGCTTGTGGCCGCGGAGTGGTTTTTACGTTGCTGGCTGCGCTGTTCCTGCTTTGCCTTGCCTACGCAACGGAATCCTCCCCTGCCGTAGCCGTCATAGCGGCCGCTGTGGCCCTTTGGGAGGTCCTGGTTTTTGCTGCGATCGGGGCGGGAACGCTGTGGTGGTTCGGCAAGAACACTGGACGGGCCGTGGCATGGAGTGCAGCCTTCCTGCTCCTGCTCGGAAATGTCCTTGCCGTGGCGGCGCTTCTTCCCGCCGTGCGAACCTCGGAGCGGGTCCTTGTTGCTGTGAACATAGAACGTGACGGCGCTGGACAGATGGTGTCGTGGCAATGCTTGCCCGAGCTGCGGGGTTTCACGGAGGTTTATCACACCGAGAGGATCGCCTGGATAGCTGCGAGCAATCCGCTGATCCTGTTCAGCATGCTGGCCGGGGAATCCGGTTCCCAGGATGACACGCTGGCATGGTTTCCCGGAGCGACGCAGGACGCCGCTGATGCTTCACAGGTTCCCTGCGTGGAGGGCCGGGAGCGCGACGGCGCAGCGGACGGAGTGCCACTGGCAGCCGTCGGCATCGGTGTTCAAGCGGGTGTGGGCGGGGTCTTCCTTGGCGGTGGTTATGCGGCGACCAGGCGCCCGTCCGCCTCAGGGTGATGAATCTGGACTTTCCAGTCGAAACATCAGCAACGGAAGGCCTTTGCCGGCGCTTTCCGGATATTCGGGGGAAACTGCATCCGGCCGGAACCCGAGACTGCGGAGAAGCCGGATGGATGGTTTGTTCGGTTCATAGACCGCCGCTGCAACAGTGTTGATCCCGCGCTGGGCGAAGAGCCAGGTCACCAGGGCGGCCGCAGCCTCACGTCCGTAACCGTGGTGGTGGTACTCGGGATGCAGGACGTAAGCCAACGCGGCGTGCCCGGCAGGATGCCGTCCGGGGGCCAGCATGCCCGGCCTGGAGACGGCAGTGCTGTTCCAGGTGCGCGCATCCCCGATCACCTCCCCGGACTGCCGCAGGGTGATGGCCCAGCAGTAGTTGAACCAGGCGCCGGCCGATGCCTCGGCAAGGACCAGGAGCTCTTTGAGCCTTGCCCGGTTGGCCTCGACGGAGAGCGGCTCGTGGGAGAGGTACCGGGTGGCGGCGGGATTGCTGCGGTAACTGTGGATGGCGGCCTCGTCCGAGCCCTCGACCAGCCGCAGCACGAGCCGCTCGGTGACGAGCGGTTCGATCTCACCCGGGGGCATCGCCGGCCGGCCTCAGGTGAGGGCGTTCCGGCGGCCCTCGAAGGCGCGCCCCAGCGTGACCTCGTCGGCGTATTCAAGATCGCCGCCTACGGGCAGCCCGGACGCGAGCCTGGTCACCGCGATCCCAATGGTTTTCAGCATCCTGGCCAGGTAGGTGGCCGTCGCCTCACCCTCGAGGTTGGGATCGGTGGCGATGATGACTTCCTGGATGGCGCCGTCGTTCAGCCGGGTGAGGAGCTCGCGGATCCGCAGCTGCTCCGGACCGATGCCGGCAATCGGATTAATGGCACCGCCCAGTACGTGGTACCTGCCCCGGAACGAGCGCGTACGTTCCACGGCGAGTACGTCCTTGGATTCCTCCACCACGCAGATCACCGCGGGATCGCGCCGGGGGTCACGGCAGATGTTGCAGAGCTCCTGCTCGGTGACGTTGCCGCAGACCGTGCAGAACTTGACCCGTTCCTTCACGGTGGTGATGGCTTCCACCAGCCGCTTCATGTCCTGCGGGTCCGCTTCAAGGATGTGGAACGCCAGCCGCTGGGCGGATTTGGGTCCCACGCCGGGAAGGCGTCCGAGCTCGTCAATCAGCTCTTGGACAGCACCTTCGTACACGTTTTCCTCTTTAGCTAGGAGCGGATAGTGGTTGGATCAGTAGCGGGGCGGCACTGGGCTGCCGTCGAGGGAGCGTTCTTCGATCAGCTTCCCGCCAAGGATACGTTCCACCGCAGCACGGCCGAAGACGCCGGATGCCTCAATGGTCTCATCGTCCGGGCTCGGGATGTCCTGGACAAAAGTGGCGGCGGCCGGGACGGCCCGGGCAGGGGCTTTTGCCCGGCCTGCCTCTGCTTCAGGGCTGTTGGACAGACGCTGGTAAAGGCTCTGCCGCGTGCCGGCAGGTGCCGGGGCCGCCGCAGTAGGGGCAGTCGGAGTAGGGGCCGGCGCCGCAGGCGACGCCACGGAAGCAGCCGGTGCCGGTGCGGGGGCGGGGGCTGGCCGCGCTGCAGCAGCCGGCGCAGCCACGTGAGCGGCCGACGCCATGGCGAACTCTCGAGCACGTGCCGGCGCTGGTCCGGAGGATCCGCTGCCCTGGCCTGCCTCTTCACCCGTGGAAGGGGCAGTTGTTGCCAGGCCCCACTCGGCATCCACGGCGGAGGCCGTACTGGTAACCGGTATGGACGGGGGAATTTGCGCAGCGGCGGGTTCGTAGTGGTGGGGCGGCGTGGAGGCAGGAGCTTCCGTTTCCGCGATGCCGGCAGCTGCCGGTTTCCCAATGTTGCTTTCCTCGCCGACTACCCAGACACCCGGCGCCTGTTCGACCGCGCGCGTCCAGGGATCGTACGGTGCATCCCCTCCGGTTGCGGGCGTCGCCGGCACGGTTCCGGTGCCTGCCGGGGTATCAGAGGTTGGCCGGGTTCCGGGCTGGCCGGCCGGCAGGTTTCCCATGGCTGAAGCGACGGGTGGAACAGTTGCCTGCGAGCCCCCGCTAGTCTGGCCCGCCGAACCACCCCGGGTGGAGCGGGGCTCTGGGCGCGCCGAAGGGTCCCAGTCCAGGGGAGGCTCTTCATCCAGCGGGGGAGCGTCCTCGTCCCGGGGCGGTCCCCAGTCGTCGTCGGAGTACGAGTAGTCGCCGGCGGCGCCGCTGTACGGGTCGGCAGGGGCCGAAGGTGCGGTTGAATTGCCTGCCGCCGGTTGGGCTGAAGGGGCCGGAGTGGAAGGGACTGCCGGAGCTGCGCCCGCCGGTTGGGCAGGGCGGGTGGCTGGCGTCCGGGCTGCGATGACACCGGTGGCGGGTGCGCCCTGGACGTTCGCCTCTTGGTGATGTCCGGAGTCCGACGCTGCGGGCCGTTCCCCTGCCGTATTGGTCCCAGGGTGGCCCGCAACGCTTCCAGGAGCTTGCTCCTTGCCGGGAGCCGTAGCAGCACCGGATGGTGCTGGTGTCTCTGGTGACGCGGTAGCGGCGGCCGCGGGAGCCAGTCCCCAGGCAACATCGGCTGACGTTGCCGGGGCAGGCCGGCTAGCGGGTGCTTTTGGGTTTGGTTCAGAGCTCGTCCGGCCGCCGCTGCCGGCCACCGCGGTGATCTGGCAGTCAATGCCCACAGTCTTGTGGATTGCCTGCCGCAGGTTTTCCGAATGGTCTGCCCGGCCAAAGGCGCCCGCGAGTCCGGACGTGGTGAACGAAAGAGTAAGCGTGTGTCCGTCGAAGGCGCTCACTTGGGCGTTCGGCTCAACGAGCGCCCAAGTGCTGCGCTTGATTTTCGACAGGGTCTGCAGGACGTCCGGCCAAGCGCGGCGCAGCACTTCCACGTCGCCCATGGCGGCCGGGGGAGCGGGTGCGGCGGGCCCCGCAGAAGCCGGGCCAGGTTGCGCGTGCCCGGCAGGAACGGTTGCCGGCTGAGCGGGTTGAACCGGCTGAACGGGTTGAACCGGCTGAGCGGGTTGGACGGGCTGAGCGGGTTGGACGGGCTGAACTGGGGCGGGCTCGGGCCGTAGGTCAGGTGTGTTTGGCTCGTCGGAGCGCGATCCAACGGGGGCCGGGTGCGAACCAGCAGGGGCGGTCGAGGTTCCGGCGGAACCCTCTACCGGCCAGTCGCTGGTGCTCACGCGGGGCGCGGTCAACGGCGCACGGTTTTCAGCGTCAGCCGGTGCAGCGGCGGCCGCAGGCCTGCCGTCCGGACCCGTTGCTCCCGCAGGACGCGCATTCTGTGAGGCATACGCGGAAGCCGGTTGGGCCGCGGCACGCGCGGGGCTCGATGGTCCCGTCGGTGCCGGTTCTTGCACCGCTGGCGCAGGGCTGGCTGCTTCCGGCCGGGGAGCGGCGGGGACGGTTGCTGGGGCTGGTGCGGCGTTCCCAACCGGCACGGCGTGACCCGCAGGGGCAGGTCGGTGACCCGACTCGACGGCGGGAGCACCGACGTCGTTTCCGGCGTAATTGAGCCGGCGTTCCACGCGGTCAATCCGCGCCGCCATGCCGCGCTCATTCTGCTCGGAACTGGGCAGCAGGATCCGGGCACACAAAAGCTCCAGGTGGAGCCGGGGTGACGTGGCGCCGGTCATTTCGGTCAGGGCCGTGTTGGTGACGTCTGCAGCACGGGACAACTCGGCGGCGCCAAGGTTGTGGGCCTGGTTCTTCAGGCGCGCGATCTGGTCGGCAGGCATGCCGCGCAGTATGGTCTGCGCGCTTTCAGGCATGGCCTGGACGATGATGAGGTCGCGGAAGCGTTCCAGCAGGTCCTCGACAAACCGGCGGGGATCATGGCCGGTCTGGATGACCCTGTCCACGGCGCGGAAAACGGTGGCTGCGTCTGAGGCGGCAACAGCTTCCACCACGTCATCCAGCAGCGAGGCATGAGTGTAGCCAAGGAGCGCAACGGCCAGTTCGTAGTCCAGGCCGTTGGGCCCGGCGCCGGCCATCAGCTGGTCCAAAACGGAAAGGGAATCACGGACGGAACCGCCGCCGGCACGGACCACCAGCGACAGGACTCCGGGCGCCACCGGAACATTCTCCTGGTTGCACAGCAGTTCCAGGTAGGCCATGAGGGGCTCGGGCGGCACCAGCCGGAAGGGATAGTGGTGTGTCCGGGAGCGGATGGTGCCGATGACCTTGTCCGGTTCCGTGGTGGCGAAGATGAACTTGATGTGTTCCGGCGGCTCTTCGACAATCTTCAGCAGCGCGTTGAAGCCTGCGGACGTGACCATGTGCGCTTCGTCGATGATGAAGATCTTGTAGCGGTCCCGCACGGGAGCGTATGTGGCCCGTTCGCGCAGGTCCCGCGCGTCATCCACACCGCCATGGCTGGCGGCGTCGATCTCGATCACGTCCAGTGATCCCGAACCGCCACGGGCAAGCTCAATGCAGCTGGGGCAGGTGCCGCAAGGGGTGTCCGTGGGGCCCTTGGCACAGTTCAGGCAGCGCGCCAGGATGCGCGCCGAAGTGGTTTTTCCGCAGCCCCTGGGGCCG
The DNA here is from genome assembly GCF_006680095.1 of Pseudarthrobacter sp. B4EP4b. Taxonomy (NCBI): domain Bacteria; kingdom Bacillati; phylum Actinomycetota; class Actinomycetes; order Micrococcales; family Micrococcaceae; genus Pseudarthrobacter; species Pseudarthrobacter sp. B4EP4b. The sequence goes on from NZ_VHIJ01000018.1 coordinate 24,687, forward strand.
GAAAACAGGTATGCATGGTTGACGCGGTTTTTCCGCAAAGCCGTCATCAGCGGCTCGGTGACATGCTCCTGCCCGATAACGTCAGCGAACGAATCTGGACGGTATCTGCGGTACAGGGCGGTAGTAACTGTCACAGAGAAAACCCTACCAATCCGGGCTGACAGTCTGCCGCCCTGTGGGGGAATAGTAAAGACCCCCCATGCACCCGCCAGAGCCCATTTACCCTTGCTACCTTCCGGTCCTGGGGGAGTTCAACAGGATGACGCCACATGAGGGGCCGCCAGTTACTTTACCCGAAGTTCAGGCTCGACTCGAATCGGCCCCGGGGGAGGGCCAGCCCGCAACCTTCCAACTCATCAAGGCAGGTTCCTCGTACGGGTGCGCGGCCCGCAACGCTTCGACCACCCCTTCAAGCAGAGGCCCTTCCACCATGCATTCAACCCGGTCCTCGGCCACCTCTTCCGGGGTGCCCACCCGCCCCTGGTAAGGATTGGCGCCGTCCTGCGGGATGAAGCGGCCTGTTCCCCGGGAGGTGAAGGAGCAGTGCGAGTAGTTTCCGATCCGGCCCGCGCCCGCATCACCAATTGCCTCCAGGACCCGCTGGGTGTGCGTTGCTGGAACGTAAAACACCAGGGCGTGCAGTTCGCTCATGCCTCCATGGTTCCCTATCGGTCCCCGCAAAGGCTCGGCAATTCATTGCTTATCTACGCGCCAGCCACGATCATGGGTATGTACACCGATTGGGGCAATCTCAAGATTGTGAGCTGCGAGGCCTGGCTGAACGGAGCCGGACCCGGCAGCTCAACGGGGTTCCGATGGAATGGGCGCGTTGGGGGCGTCCATTTCTGGGTTAAGGCCAGGGCAGCCACCTCCGGGAACAGTCGGGAACCGACCCCAAACCCGGCCCTGAAGCGCCAATTGGGCGATGCGGAAAAGTTCAGGTAGTCTAGTACCTGCTTTTGATTCAGAAGCAGTTGGAGAATTCGCCTAGCGGCCTATGGCGCACGCCTGGAACGCGTGTTGGGTTAACGCCCTCGGGGGTTCAAATCCCCCATTCTCCGCCGGTTGGAACCCGGTCCCGCATTGGCGGGACCGGGTTCTTTCGTTTTTCCCCGCACCTGTCAGGCTGCCTGAGCCTTCTCCTTGTATCCCAGCCGGCGAAGCCGTGCCCTGGCTGCAAGTTCGCTGGGGCCGCGCGGACCAAGGGCAAGCCGGACGACGCCGAGCACCACCTTGGTGGCCAACCTCACCGGCAATGGGAAAGGGCCCAGCCGTGGCACGGACAAGCCGAGCATCTGGCGGTATCGGGGCTCCAGGCTGTAGACCGCGCCGGCAAACAGGATGCGGTATCCGGGCCGAAGCATGGGATTCAGCGGGGCGTTCCGGATAAATTCCACGGTCTCAGCCACCCTGTGGTCCACGCGCAGTTCGCCGCTCCGGTACCAACAGTCCAGTTGCGCGCGCATGTCCGCTTCGCCCAGCGGAGGATCCTCGACGCCCATCAGCCTCCCGGCCTGCGCCCATTCACGGACGTAGGCATCCGGGCCGCCGGGGATGGGACCGCCCCAGAATTTGTGCGCGGTGAGGAACGCGTCCGTAAAGGCAAGGTGGATCCAAGCTGCCAGCTCCGGATCCTTCGCACTATAGGAACGCTCCGCCCCCTGGTTGTCCACGAACCTGCCCTGCACCTGCTCATGAAGGTGCTGCACGCGGCGTGACGCTTCCTCCGCGGCACTTTTGGACCCGTACGTCACGGTGAAGATCCAGCGGATGGTCGCTGCCAGGCGGGCGAGGGGATCCTCACGGAAGTTGGAGTGCTCGTGCACACCGGCGAGGGCGCCCGGATGGAGGGATTGCATCAGCAGCGTTCTGATTCCGGCCACGATGGGGGACATGGAACCGTGCACTGCCCACACTGCCGAGCCCGGGAGGTGGTACCCGGGATCATCACCCTCGGCGAGCTTGGTTACCCAGTCCGGGACTGCATCGGCCCTGCCTGTGAACGTCTTCTTGAGTTCGTCCTGCCATTTGCGGAGGAAACTGCGCATATCCAATTCTTGCCTATGGGAAGACCGCGGTGGCCAGGGAGGCATGTACCGCAAGGTTTGCTCAATTATCCGGGCAAACCCGCGCTCGGGGCTTCACAGGCTTCCGGCGGTGTGGTCCCATGGGAAATACCGTCATGACGCGGGCGGTTGATTTATGTTCTGGAGTCAGTCTTTTGGGGCAACATCGAAGAGCAGATAGCCACGCACTGCCGCGCCGTCCTTATGGCTCCCTTGTGCGTGCCTTCGCCGCTTCGGGTGCCCTGGCCCTCTCCGTCTGGTCCTTGAATCTGGCGGGAGGCGTGCAGGAGCGGACAGCGGCGTCGGGTCCGGGTGTCGGGACCCCCTTTTCCGCCAGCCCCAACGCGGCTCCTGCGTTATCCGGACGCCAGGGCGATGCGGCGTCCGGCACTGTTGGCCCGAGTACTTTGCCGACCACTATCGCCACCGATCCCCAGGCCCTGGTTCCATTTCCCCGTCCGGCGCTCGGCAGCTATGCCGGAGACCATCCGCCGCCCTTGTCGGTGGGGGCCGCTGGACTGGGCAGGCCGCCGGCCGGCTTCCTGCGGGCGCCGCTTGATCTGCTCAAACCCAGCTCACCCTTCGGCTTCCGGGTAAGCCCCTTGTCCGGAGCCACCAACGACTTCCACCTCGGCCAGGACTACGCCGCGCCATGCGGAACAAAGGTCTACGCCGCTGACTCAGGCGTGGTCCGGGCCGCCGGCTGGCACCCTTGGGGCGGGGGCAACAGGGTGGAGATCGACCACGGCAGCGGGCTGATCACCACCTACAACCACCTCGAAGCCATTGCCGTGCGCACGGGCGACAGGATCAATGTTGGACAGTTCATCGCCGAGGTGGGTACCACCGGATGGTCTACAGGTTGCCACCTGCATTTCGAGACCATCCTTAACGGACGCCATGTCAATCCGCTGACGTGGGGATTGCTGCCGGTGCGTCCCCTGGCAGACGACGGGGCCGAAGAGCTGCGCAGCTTCGCGCCAGGCAGCTCCCCACTGGGCTGGCTGCAGTGGATCATACCTGTCAGCTTTGGCCCGGACGACCATGACGGTCAAGATGCTGCAGGAGCGGCTGCGGCGCTGGCCCCACCGTCTGCGGCGCTGGCCTCCCCCCTGTCTGCCGCACAGGTGGCGGCGCCGGGTACCCCGCCATCATCCGCCCCGCCGGGTGATCCGTCCCCGACGGCGTCGCCCACTCAGGCGGCTGCCTCACAGGGTGATCCGGCCCCGACGGCGTCGCCGACTCAGTCGGCTGCCTCGCCGGGCGATCCGGCCCCGACGCCGACGCCGACGCCCACGGCGACACCGGCTGGGCCTACCGTGACGCCCACACCGACGTCAACACCGAGTCAGTCGACCGCGTCCCCGGCGACAATGACGCCATCGCCGGACCAGCCGACCGCGCCCACGTCGACGACGATGCCAACAATGACGCCGACGCAGACCCCGATCCCGGCGCTGACTCCGACGCCGACGCCTACCCAGGCCCCGATCCCGGCGCTGACGTCGACACCGACACCTGCCCGGACCCCGATCCCGGCACTGACTCCAACGCCGACGCCTACCCAGGCCCCGATCCCTGCACTCCCACCGACGCCTGCTGCACCTGACCCCGCCACAGTTGGTCCGCCGTCGGCCGCTCCGTCCCCCATGGCGACTGAAGCAACTTCCCCGGCCGGCGTGGCGCCGGCAGGCCCCTCCACCGGGGCAGCCTGTGTGCTGCCCGGCGAAACGCACCCGGGAAACCAGTCCAGGAAAAATCCAGCCCCCACCAGTACACTGGCGGATCGGCAACGAATTTCCCCTGATGAACAACTTCCTGAGGACGCAGCCTGTGACATCCCTGTACCCGATCCCGCTGACCCTGAATGACGGAACCCAAACTGATTTCGGCAGGTTCAAAGACAAAGTGGTGATGGTGGTCAACGTCGCCTCCAACTGCGGCCTGACACCCCAGTACTCGGCGCTGGAGGCGCTGTATCAAAAGTTCCGCGACCGCGGGTTCGAAATCCTGGGGGTCCCGTGCAACCAGTTCGCCGGCCAGGAGCCGGGCAGCGACAGTGAAATCGCGGAGTTCTGCGAGCGCAATTATGGTGTGGGCTTCCCTCTGACGGTGAAGGCCGACGTTCGGGGCAAGGACCAGCACCCGCTCTACGCTGAGCTGACCAAATTCAAGACAGGGCTGCTGCCCGGACTCGTGAAATGGAACTTCGAGAAGTTCCTGGTCAACCGGGACGGCCAAGTGGTGGCCCGCTTCGCACCAACAGTTGAGCCGGACTCGGCGGAAGTCATCGACGCCATCGAAGGCGCTCTGGGCTGAGGCTGCGCCTTGCCGAATTAATTCCAGGAAAGCGCAGTTCTTTTAGCTTTTTCCACATCGGCTTCGGCGATTCACCCAAAGTTTGCCAAATGTCTGATTGGATAAAGATTACTGAAGGGTAGAAGGGAAGAACCGCTTCCCCCCGACCACAGAGGCAGCAATGGAGCACATCGAGGCCGAACACCCCCGGCCACGCCACTTCCTACTCCACCTGAGCGATCCCCACCTGTTGGGAGGTCCGGACCCCCTCTACGGCGTCGTAGACAGCGAAAAGCGGCTCATACAGCTCTTCGACGAGGTCAAAGCATCCGGTGCAAGGCCCGAAGCCGTCATCTTCACCGGAGATCTGGCAGACAAAGGCCATCCGGAAGCCTATGCGAAGCTCCGGGCCATCGTTGAGCCAGCCTGCCAGGAACTGGGCGCGGAAGTCATCTGGGCCATGGGTAACCACGACAACCGGGCGAACCTGCGGAAGGGCCTCCTGGACCAGCCCGGAAACGACGCCCCGCTGGACCACAGCTACTTCATCAACGGCCTGCGCGTCATTACCCTGGACACGTCAGTCCCGGGGTTCCACCACGGCGAACTTGATGACTCCCAACTCGAATGGCTGGCACAGGAACTGGAGACCCCGGCCCCGGACGGCACCATCCTGGCCCTCCACCACCCGCCGGTTCCCTCGGTCCTGGACCTGTCGGTCCTGGTGGAGTTGAGGGACCAGGCATCCCTGGCAGCGGTGGTCCGGAACTCGGATGTCCGGACCATCCTTGCCGGCCACCTGCACTACTCCACCACAGCGAGCTTTGCCGGAGTCCCCGTCTCAGTCGCCTCGGCCAGCTGCTACACGCAGGACCTGAACGTTCCCGTGGGCGGTACCCGAGGGCAGGACGGTGGGCAGGCGTTCAACCTGGTGCATGTTTACGAGCACACCATCGTGCACTCGGTGGTCCCGATGGGACGTTCGACGACGGTGGGCGAGTATGTGTCGCCGGAAGAGACCGCACGGCGGCTGGCAGCGGCCGGGGTCCGCATCCCGGAGACGGTGAAGCGGCGGACCGGCGTGAAGCCCGGCCTGCCCACGAGCCGATAGGAAGGCCTGCCAGGACGGCAGCGAGAGGAAGTGCAGCGAAGTCCGTGCCGCCCAGCGGCACGGACTTCGCCTTTTGCGCCTACTTCTCCCAGGGCGCCTTGATGGGGAAGTACTTTTCCAGGAAGTCCGTCACCAGCTCGGCCCGCTCGTCCGCATCGACTTCGGGGAAGCTGCCGTCGTTCAGGCAGAAGAAGTCCATGTTGCGCTTGGCCAGCAGCTTGGGCAGGTAGTTCAGCCCGGCGCGCATGGTGGTATCCACGTAACGGACCTTGGCGGCCGTCTGGGTGACCGCGCGGCCGGTGAGCAGCGCGTAGTAATGGTAAAACGAGTTGGTGACGGAAATGTTGTCCGCCGCACGGAACCGGCTCGCAGCCGTTTTCCGGAATTCTTCGGGGAATTCCTGCTCCATTTGCTCCACCAGGCTCCGCCTCAGCGGGGCTGCGGTGTGCTCCAGGTGGCGGGTGGTGATCCGCCCGAACCGGTTCCACAGCAGTTTCCTGTTGACGCGGGCCGCGTTCTCGAAGCCGCTGCGCTCAGCGGCGTTCTCGCCCAGCCCGATCCGGGTTTCGGCCTCGATGAACTTGGTGATGCCGCCCGGGGTGAAGAACATGTCCGGGCCCACCGCCCGGCCGAAGAACATGTCATCGTTCGAATACAGGAAGTGCTCTGAAAGCCCTTCGATGTGGTGCAGCTGGCACTCCACCGCCTGGGAATTGTGGGTGGGCAGCACGGCAGGATCCGCAAAGAACTCTTCGCTGCGGACAATGGTGACTGCAGGATGGTCAGCCAGCCAGGCAGGGGCGGGGGAGTCCGTGGCGATGAAGATGCGGCGGATCCACGGCGCGAACATGTAGACGGACCGGAGCGCGTACTTGAGTTCGTTGATCTGCCGGAACCGGGCTTCGTGGTCGTCGCCTTCACCCAGGACCACGCCCTGCTGCTGCGAGCGCCGGGCTGCAATGTACTCGGGCGAGCTGCCGTCCACCCAGGAGAACACGAGATCGATGTCGAAGCTGATGTCGCTGGCATGGTCGGCGAACATGTTTTCGATGGTGGGCCAGGTGTGGCCGTAGCGTTCCACGGTGCCGCGCACGGCATCCTGCCGCAGGAGCGTGCGGCGGGTGAGGGAGTTCTCGATCGGCAGGATCAGCTGCTCGCCTTCGAAGGCCCATAGCTCGATCTGCACGCCCGCCGAGGCGCCGAATTCGAATCCGCCCCCGGGTTCAACGCGGGGACGGTACAGGCGGAAAATGCGTGCCTGCCGGTTGGAGGAGAGCTCGCCGTCGGCCACCAGGACGGAGGTTTTCTTTTTGGCATCCACCGTCATGGAGTAGAACGGCTCGTCCCGGCAGGCCTCCACCAGGGCGGCCCGGAGCTTCTTCCGGTCCTTCCAGTCCAGGGCAAGGACGGGCCGGTCGTTGTTGCCGCGGACCAGGAGGTAGGCAAGGTCGTTGGTCACCAGGAGATTGCGCAGGAACAACAGGTCCTCAACCATGGCCTGGTAAGGCGTCCTGTTGTAGTTGATCAGGGCGTAACGGCCCTTGTGCCTGATGACATCGGGGCGGTGCCTGAGCCGCTGTTCCGCTGCGGCAGAGGTAACCTCTGCATGAAACTGTTCTTCTACGGACGCCTGGCTGCCGTAGTAGACCTCGTCCTGTACCGGTGCTTCTGTAATGGTGTTCTCCGAGCTGGTCAATGTAAGTAAGCCTTCCTACCTGCATGATAGCCGCGAGGTGGAAACGGCAGGTTTCCGGCCGGGGTCACCCGGCCGCGGAAGGGGCTCAGGCCCCCAGCGACTCCCGCCAGCTGCGCAGGAAAGCGCCGCCGGCGTCGTCGTGGATTACCGAGGAATCCAACCCAAGGTCCGCGGCGGTCAGGACGTCGTAGGGCTTGTCCGGAACACCGTCTGCCGGGCGGACATCCACGTGCTTGACCTCATGGTCGTTGTGGTGAAGCCAGTCAGCCATGGCGTAGTCGGTGCGGGAGTCACCCACCGTCCGCCAGGCCTGCGGCGTGATGCCCTGGGCGGCCAGCAGTTCCACCGCCCGGCTGGCGCCCAGGTCCTTGCCCAGCCGCACCGACTCAATGTCGGTGGAAATAATGGTGGGGTCCACGCGGTAGTCCACTTCGTCGTCCGAGTTGGGGGCGTGGTGGTCCAGCCGGACCACGCCGAGGCCGTGGCGGGACATCAGGTCCATGGCGTCGGCGTCGAAGAGTTTTTGTTCGGCCAGGTATTCGGCGCTGGGGACCTCGATATGTTGTTCCACGGACACCATGGCCCGCTTGGTTTCGTCGAAGAACATGTGTGCGGAGTAGTCCTCGGCCACCATCCGGCGGACGTCGTCGCCGTAAGCGGCGGGCACGGCCAGTTCGCGGTCCACATGGATGGGGCCGGGGCCGGCAGCGGTGTAGCTGAACCAGACGGCGCCCTTTTCGCAGATGGCGTGGATGATGGTGCCCGCGGGAATCCCGGCCTCGATCATCGGCTCCATCACCTGCCCGCGGATGAAGGCGTCCGAGCGGCCGGTATTGAAGATGACAGGAATGCCCGCCGCGGCCAACGCCACAAGGTCAAGGATGATCTCCTGTTTCACGTCGCGGGTCACCGGGCTCGCCACGGGTCCGTCCACGTCCAGCAGCAGCGCGAGGGGAGGCGTGGCGGGCGGGCGCACACCAGGGCGGGAGGTGGCAATGGACTCGGTTGCTGTCATGGCTCCATTCTGTCAGCAGCGCCGTAAAGTCCCGGCCGCGCGCTGCAAAGATCACCGCGTGTGACACATGGTCACTGTTTGGCTACAACCTGACCCCGGGGGTGCCGGATACTTTCGCTGGACCCGATGGGTGCCTAGGGTGGCATGGTGATATTCAAAGCTGTGGGCGAGGGCCGCCCTTACCCTGACCATGGTTACAACACGCCCAAGGAATGGGCTGCGCTGCCGCCGCGTCCGGTGCGGCTGGACGAGCTGGTGACCACCAAGCGCACCCTGGACCTGGAGGCGCTCCTCGCCGAGGACTCCACCTTTTTTGGTGACCTGTTTCCGCACGTGGTGCAGTACCAGGGGACCCTCTATCTGGAGGATGGCCTGCACCGCGCCGTCCGGACCGCCCTGCACCAGCGCACGGCGATCCACGCCCGTGTGCTGGTCATAGATGGCTAGGAAGAAGCAGCAGGACGCGAGCGCCCTCCATGGCCACCGGGTTGTTACCGGCCCGGAGTTGAGGGCCGCCTTTGAAACAGGGCACGACGCCGACGACACCGCCAGGGTGCGCCGGCGCGTGCTTCACGGCGTGGTTCTTGTGCTCCTGATCGGACTGATCGCCGCCGCCATCATCACCGCGCTCGCCATCATCAACGGGCGCCTGAAGATTCCCGCAGCGGAGCCTGCCGAGAAGTCGGTGTCGACCTGCCCGGCCGGCACCTTTGACTACACCCCGGCCGACAAAATCAACCTCAACGTCTATAACTCCACCAGCCGGCCGGGGCTGGCGCGGTCGGTGGCCGATGAATTCCTGGCGCGGAAGTTTGTGGTGGGGGCAGTGGCCAACATCGAGGCGGGCTATCGGGGTGTTGCCGCGGTGGTGTCCGGCGCGGCCGGCCAGTCAGCGGCGTTCAGCGTCCAGCGCAACCTGCCGGGCTCGGACTACTTCCAGGACGGACGGACGGACGGAAGCGTGGACGTGATCCTTGCCCAGGACTACAAGGCGCTCGCCCCGCCGGACCTTGTTGACCAGACGCCTGGCAAGCTCAGCTGCCCGCGCGAAAGCCGCCGCGTCGCCGATGACGAGTTGTGGCCGGTCATGCCCTCCGCGGCGCCGGCCCGCTGAACCGTGCCAGCCCGCTCAACCGTGGCTTAGCCGGCTACAGCAGGAAGCGGGGCCAGGCGGACGGGGCGGCCGGCGTCGTCGAACCGTGCGCCGGCACCCAGCTGGATGAAACGCACCGTCCGGGCGACGCGCGCTTCCAGTTCCGCAGGCTCGTCGCTGCCGCGGGCCGCGCTGGACGAGAGGGTGCCCAGGATCAGCTGTGCCTGCTGGCCCACGTCAGCCACCGGGAGGTAGCCCTGGTCCATTCCGTCGCGCAGGATGCCCTGCAGCAGGACGCTCAGCTCGCCCACGTGGTGGGCGAGCTTGGCGAAGGACGACGGCGACAGCACGGCCCCCATCGCCGGTCCCGGCGGGAGGTGGCGGCGGCTGAGGTCCACCACCTGGGCGCGGACGTAGAGTGCCAGCCGCTCCACCGGGTTGTCGAGGCGGCCCAGTTCCTCGCGAAGCTCGGACAGGAACTTCTCGGTCTCATCCAGCGCATAGGAGATGAGGAGCTCTTCGATGTCTGCGTAATAGTTGTAGACGGCGGTGCGGCCCACCCCTGCATGCCGGGCCACATCGGTCATGGTCAGCCCGGGCAGGCCGTGGGAAAAGAGGAGTTCACCGAAGGCGGTGAGGATGCGGCGCTGGGTGTCCGCGCGCTGCTCGGCGTTGCTGGCCGCTGAGATCCTGGGCATACAGACACTTTACCGCGAAGTGTCAGTAAACGTCCCGCCGCCTGCCGGCAGGTCCTGGCTAGACCTGGCAGCCGTCGGGGCCGCAGGCGTCCCCGTCGGTGGAGTTGACCAGCACCAGGGGATTGGCGGCCTGCCACGCCTGGTTGAGGGCGGCAGTGAACGTTCCGGCAGGCTGGGCGCCCGAGAGGCCGAACTTCCGGTCGATCACGAAGAACGGCACGCCGCTGATTCCCAGCGAACGTCCCTCCTCGAAATCTGACCGGACGTCCGCGGCGTACTTGTCCGTGGTGAACAGTTCATCCACCTCGTCCCTGGCGATGCCGAGGTCCAGGGCGAGGGACGTCAGGTACTCGCGGCTGCCGATGTCCTTGCCGTGTTCGAAATGGTCGCTGAGCAGGCGCTCCTTGGCGTCATCCTGCTTGCCATGGGCGGCCGCGAGATGGATCAGGCGGTGCGCGGTGAAGCTGTTCGCCACCACCACCGCATCGAACCGGTAGTCCAGGCCCTCACCCTTGGCCTGCTCGGCGACATGCTGGAACATCTGCGAAACCTGCTGCGGCGCAAGGCCTTTGCGGGTGCTGAGATATTCCAGCTCCGTCCCGTCATAGTGCTCCGGCAGGGTGGGATCCAGCTGATAGCTGCGCCATTTCACTTCCACAGAATCGCGGTGCTCGAACTCAGCAAGGGCCGTCTCAAAGCGGCGCTTGCCGATGTAGCACCACGGGCACGCGACGTCAGACCAGATCTCAATCTTCATGCTGGACATAACTGCACTCTCCCCGCGGCCATTCCGCGGCAGCACGTTATTTGCGCCACACGAGGTCTTGCGGTGGGCTGCACCGTAGGCAATAGTCTGAGTTAGGTGAAGCAGACGCCATAGGAAAACCGACTGCATCGCGGGCCGGAGCCGGCGCGTGGTCGGAAGTGCCCGGTCAGCTGGGGAGCCCGGCCTGGATTCTTCGCGAGGCAGGGAATGCGGATAGGACTGGTTGCCGGACCATGGATTCCGGTACCGCCGGTAACGTACGGCGGCATTGAACGAGTAGTGGACAGCCTGGCCAGGGGCTTTGCTGCCGCAGGGCATGAAGTGGTCCTGGCCGCGCCGTCGGACAGCACCTGCCCCGTACCCCTGGTTCCGGGGATGCGTCCAGCCCAAATCGACGAGCTGGGGTCCGCCATCTCAGAGTTGAGCCTGGTGACCCGCGCCTACGAGGCAATGGGGAATGTGGACATCGTCCATGACCACACCCTCGCCGGCCCGTTGTACATGCAGCGGCCCAAAGGGGTTCCGGTGGTGACCACGATCCACGGCCCGCTTAACGAACAGGCGGTTGACATCTACCGTGCCATTGGCCGGCATGCAGCCGTCATCGCGATTTCCCGCGACCAGTGCTCGCGGGCACCAGAGGTGCCGGTGGCCCGGGTGATCCATCACGGAATGGATGTCGCTTCCGTCCCGGTAGGGGACGGCAGCGGCGGCTACCTTTGCTTCGTGGGACGGGCCTGTCCGGACAAGGGACTCCTCGAGGCCATCGTCCTCGCCAGGGAGGCGGGAATCCCGCTGCGCATAGCGGTCAAAATGCGGCAGCCCGATGAAATCCGCTATTTCCGCGAAGTTATCGAGCCCATGCTGGGCCCCAATGAGGACTTCGTCGGCGAAGTGAATGACGCCACCAAATACCGGCTGATGGGCGAAGCCCTGGCCTTCCTCAACCCGATCCAGTGGTCCGAGCCGTTCGGCCTGGTCATGATCGAAGCGCTGGCCACGGGCACCCCGGTGATCGGCACGCCGATAGGTTCCGCACCCGAAATCATCGACCATGGCCTGACCGGCTTTTTGGGAGGTACGGATCAGCTGCCGGGCTTTGTGCAGGAGGTCGCAGGGCTCAGCCGCGCAACCTGCCGGAAAGTTGCCGAAGATCGGTTCGGCGAGGAACGCATGGTGAACGAGCACCTTGTTCTTTTTGGGCAACTGCTGGAAGGGCAGATGCCGGCAGGGGTTCCGGATACGGTCGGATTGCACCAGAATCTTTAAGGCAGGTCTTGGCGATCCGCGGCAAGCCCGCCGCCTAGCGAAGGAGTGCTTCCATGACCGCATGGAACGCCGATACTGAGGCCGGCGCATCGGAGTCAGGGTCGGTCACTGTAGTGGAGGGGTCCTCGTTCTGCATCTCGTCCGAAACGGGTGACATCAGTTCCGATGCTGGTGCGAACGGGGCCTTCTTCCAGGACACCCGGATTATCTCCCGCTGGATCCTCCGGATCAACGGATCCCTCCGCGAACCCCTGGTCGCCCAGAGGCCGCAGCCCTTCGGAGCCACCTTTGTGGGCAGGGCCAAATGGCCGGACGGCAGGTTCGACAGCCCGTTGGTTGTCCGCCAGGTCCGCCACATCGGTCCGGGTCTCCAGGACGACATCACCCTCGAAAACTATTCCGCGGAGCCGGTGGACTGCGACATCGAACTCCTGATCGACGCCGACCAGGCAGATCTCTTCGACGTCAAGGGCGGCCGCACCACCCAGGGTGCCGAGGCCACCCGCGAAGTGGTGGACGGCAGCCTGGTCATCGAAGCCGCACGCCACGGACAGCGGCGGGGGACTTCCATCAGGGCAGCTGGTGCGAAGGCCGGCACGGACGGGCTCCGTTTCCGCGCCACAGTCCCGGCCCGGGGCAAATGGGCCACCAGTGTGATTGTGGTGCCACTCGTCAACGGACAGGCACCTGCCGATCCTTTCACCGAAGAGCGGCTTCCACGCCACCGCGAAGGGGTACGCCGGCACCGGGCCTGGGAGGAAAACGTCCCCCAGGTCACCGTGGCCGACAGCAACCTGCAGCAGGTACTGAACCGCAGCCAGAGCGACCTGGGCTCACTGCGGATCTTTGACGAGCACCATCCCGGCCGGGCTGCGGTGGCAGCCGGGGCGCCGTGGTTTATGGCCCTGTTCGGCCGGGACTCGCTGCTCTCGTCCTACATGAGTTTGCTGGTAAGCCCGAAATTGGCGGCGGGGACTCTGCAGACCCTGGCCGGGCTGCAGGGAACCAAGGTGGATCCGGACTCCGAGGAAGAACCGGGACGCATCCCGCACGAGGTGAGGTTGGGTGTTACTGCCGGGCTGTCACTGGGCGGCGCAGCCTATTACGGCACAGCCGACGCCACCCCGCTGTTCGTTGGCCTCCTGGGCGAGCTGAGCCGCTGGGGCCTCTCGCGCGAGATCATCCACCCGCTCCTTCCGCACGCCGACCGTGCCCTGGACTGGATTGAGAAGTACGGTGACCGTGACGGCGACGGATTTGTGGAGTACCAGAGGCCTAACGACCACGGGCTGGTCAACCAAGGCTGGAAGGACTCCTGGGACGGCATCAACTTTGCTGACGGCACCATCGCAGAAGCCCCCATCGCCCTGTGTGAAGTGCAGGCCTACGTCTACTCCGCCTATATCGGCAGGTCCCTACTGGCGCGCTGGGACGGCGACGGGGACCTGGAACAGCATTGGGCAGACAAGGCCGCCGCCCTGAAAACTGCCTTCAACGAGAAGTTCTGGCTGCCGGACAAGGGCTATTTTGCGGTGGCACTGGACAAGGACAAGCGGCCGGTGGATGCCTGTACCTCGAACATGGGTCATTGCCTCTGGACGGGCATCGTGGACGAGGACAAGGCGCCCTCCGTGGTGGAGAATCTGATGTCGCCCCAGATGTTCACCGGCTGGGGCATCCGCACCCTGGGCTCGGACATGGGCGCCTACAACCCCGTGAGTTATCACAACGGGTCCGTTTGGCCGCACGATTCAGCCCTGGTGGCAACAGGGCTGATGCGGTACGGATTCGTTGAGGAGGCCCGGCGGGTTGCCTCCGGCCTCATTGACGCAGCCGAACATTTTGACGGCCGGCTGCCGGAACTATTTTGCGGTTTTGACCGCGGCGAGTTCGCAGGACCTGTGCCCTACCCCACCGCATGCTCCCCCCAGGCGTGGGCTGCGGCAGCGCCGGTGCAGCTGATGCGCGTGCTGCTCCGCTTCGACCCCGTCTACACCCACGGAGTGGTGCACCTGGCGCCGATCCTCCCGGACGATATGGGCGACTTCCAGGCTGCCAACGTCCTGATCGACACCTCCCGGATCACCATCAGGGCCCACGGGACCGGCGGCAGCATTGACGGGCTTCCCCCGGGCCTGAAGCTCTTGTCCGAACCGCGTCCGCCCCTGGCCTACGCGCCCAATGCCCATCAACCCGTGTGACAACGCCGTGCTGGCCGCGCACCCCACAACGCCGCAGCAACGTCAGGGAACCGCGCGCTCCAGCACAAAGTCATGCTCCACGGTGCTGCCCAGCCGGAACGATTTTGCGCCGACTTTCCGGAACCCTGACTTCTCATAGAAGCGGATGGCCCGGGCGTTCTGGCTGTTGACTCCCAGCCAGACGCCTTTCCCGCCGGCTTCGGCTGCCGCCGCCAGGCTGGCATGCATCAGTTCGGCGGCGGCACCGAGCCCGTGGTGTTCCGGGTGCACATAACACTTGCTCAATTCCACGGACGGCAGGACGTTCAGGGCGGCAACAACGTCCGGGTCTGTAGCCGGACGGTTCACCAGCAGGCTGTAGCCGCGCAGGCCGCCGTCGGCATCGATCACCAGGACCGTCACCTCGGGGTCGGCGAGGTACGCCTGGAAGTGCCGTTCGCTAAGCGTGTTCGCCAGGTGGGCGGCAATGTCCTCAGGCGAGGCCGACGGCGGGCACGCCAGCGGAAAGGTGACGGCCGCCAGGGCAGCCAGCGCCCCGGCGTCGTCCGTTGTTGCTGTGCGGATGGAATGCGGCATGCAGGGATTCTACGTTCGCCCTCGTGTCACTGCTTGAAGGCGGCGTCGAAGGAGGTGTTCGAGGGCGGGAAGTCGAACTTTTTGAGGGCGGCGAGGGCTTCGGGGGCGCCGTGGAGGCGGTCCATGCCTGCGTCTTCCCATTCGACGGAGATGGGTCCGGTGTAGCCGATGGCGGACAGGGCGCGGAAGGACGCTTCCCAGGGGACGTCGCCGCGGCCTGCGGAGACGAAGTCCCAGCCGCGGCGCGGGTCGCCCCAGGCCAGGTGGGAGCCCAGGACCGTGTTGCGGCCGGTCTGGCGGACCTTGGTGTCCTTGCAGTCCACGTGGTAGATCCGGTCCTTGAAGTCCCAGATGAAGGAGACGGGGTCGATGCCCTGCCACATCATGTGCGACGGGTCCCAGTTCAGGCCGAAGGCGGGGCGGTGGTTGATCGCTTCGAGGGTGCGGACGGTGGTCCAGTAGTCGTAGGCGATTTCGGAGGGGTGGACTTCGTGGGCGAAGCGGACGCCGCATTCGTCAAAGACGTCGAGGATGGGGTTCCAGCGGTCGGCGAAGTCCTGGTAGCCGGCGTCGATGACCTTGTCGGGGACGGGCGGGAACATGGCCACGTACTGCCAGATGGAGGAGCCGGTGAACCCGACGACGGTGTCCACGCCCAGTGCCTTGGCGAGCCGGGCGGTGTGTTTCATTTCCTCGGCGGCGCGGGTGCGGACGCCTTCGGGGTCGCCGTCGCCCCAGACTTTGGCGCCGACGATGGCTTCGTGGCGGAAGTCGATGGGGTCATCGCAGACGGCCTGGCCTTTGAGGTGGTTGGAGATGGCCCAGACCTTGAGGTTGTACTTGTCCAACACGGCGAGTTTGGATTCGACGTAGCCGGGTTCGTCCCAGCGCCAGGCGTCCAGGTGGTCGCCGGAGACGGCGATTTCCAGGCCGTCGTAGCCCCAGCCGGACGCCAGGCGCGCGACTTCTTCGAAGGGCAGGTCGGCCCACTGGCCGGTGAACAGGGTGTACGGGCGGGACATGTCAGGCTCCTTCGGTGGACAGTTGGACGAGGGCACTCTTGGCAGCGGCGGATTCCTCCACAGCGGCCAGGATGCGCTGGACTTCCAGGCCGTCCTCGAACGACGGCGAAGGCGGGGTTCCGCCGTCGATGGCCAGCAGGAGGTCGCGGACTTCGTGCGTGAAGGTGTGCTCCCAGCCGATGATGTGGCCCTGGGGCCACCAGGCGTCCAGGTACGGGTGCTCCGGTTCGGTGACCACGATCCGGCGGAAGCCCCGCTCACGCGCAGGCGCTGTGGCGTCCAGGAACTGGAGCTCGTTGAGGTTCTCCAGGTCGAAGCGGAGGGCGCCCTTGTCGCCGTAGATCTCGATCTGCAGGGAGTTCTTCCGGCCCGTGGCAACCCGGGAGGCCTCCACGGAGGCGATTGCTCCGGAGGCGAGGTGCAGTGTTGCCCAGGCGGCGTCGTCGACCGTGACATCTTCCAGTCCTTCGGTACCGGGCCGCCGGTCCACGAATGTCTGCAGGCGGCCCGAGACTTCGGTAACCCGGTCGCCGAGCAGGAAGAGGACCTGGTCGATGGCGTGGGACGCGATGTCTCCCAATGCGCCGGAACCGGCCGTCTCCTTCTTCAGCCGCCAGGTCATTGGTGCTGTTTCGTCGGCGAGCCAGTCCTGGAGGTAGGCGGCGCGGACTTGCCGGATCGCCCCCAGCCTGCCCTCGCTCACCAGTTCCTTCGCCAGGGCCAGGGCCGGGACGCGGCGGTAGTTGAAGCCCACCATCGACTGCACACCCTTCGCCCTGGCAGCCTGGGCCGCGGCGGTGATGGCTTCGGCTTCGGCCAGGGTGTTGGCCAGCGGCTTCTCCAGCAGCACGTGCTTGCCGGCTTCGAGGGCGGCGATGGCGATTTCCGCATGCATCCAGCCCGGCGCACAGATATCGACGATGTGGATATCGTCCCGGTCGATGACCGTGCGCCAGTCCGTGGCCGTTTCCTGCCACCCGTACTTCGCGGCGGCTTCGGCAACGGCGGCGGCGTCCCGGCCCACAAGGACCTTCTGCTCAAACGCCGGGACGTCGAAGTAGCTGGCCACGTTCCGCCAGGCGTTGGAGTGTGCCTTGCCCATAAAGGCGTAGCCGATCATCGCCACGCCCAGGGCGCTCTGGTGTGTCTGGTTGCTCATGCGCTTTCTCCCAGCGTCAAGGTTTCGGGGGCCCAGTCCTCGGGGATGGGCTGGGATGAGGGGGCGTTGCTCTCCACGTCCACGAAGGTGCCGGACTGCATCGACTCGTTGATGGAGACCATCGCGTCCAGGACGTGGTAGGCCAGGTCGCCGGTGGCGCGGTGGGGGACGCCGGCGCGGATGGAGCGGGTCATGTCCAGGACGCCGAGGCCGCGGCCGTTGGCCGGGCCGGTGGACTCGATGGTGGTCCAGTCTTGGTCGCCTGCGCGCCAGAGTTTGATGTTGCCGTCGAAAACGTTGGGGTCCGGCAGCGAGATGGTGGCCTCGGTGCCGGTGATTTCCACGAAGCCCATCCGGGTCCGGGGGGATTCGAAGGAGAACACGCTGTGGGAGGAGGCGCCGGACTCGAACTGGGCCATGGCGGACACGTGCGTGGGGACGTCCACGGTGAATTCCTGCCCGGCTTTGGGGCCGGAGCCGATGACGCGGACGTCCTTGGCTTTGGAGCCGACGGCGGCCACCTTGCGGATGGAGCCGAAGGCCTGGACCAGGGTGGTGAGGTAGTACGGGCCCATGTCGAACAGCGGGCCGGCGCCGTGCTGGAAGAGGAAGGCCGGGTTGGGGTGCCATGATTCCGGGCCGGGGGTCTGGAACGTGGTCATGGCCGTCAGCGGGGCGCCGATATCGCCGCGCTGGATGATCCGCAGTGCCGTCTGCAACCCTGCGCCAAGGAAGGTGTCCGGCGCGCAGCCCAGCCGGAGCCCGGCAGCGTCAGCGGTTTTGAGCAGGCCAATGCCGGATTCGCGGTCCAGGGAGAAGGGCTTTTCGGTCCAGACGTGCTTGCCGGCGTTGACGGCGGCAGTGGCCACCTCCACGTGGGCTGCCGGGATGGTCAGGTTGACGATGATGTCCACGTCCGGGTGGTTCAGGGCCTTGTCCACCCCGCCCCACTCGGGGATGCCGTATTCCTTCGCCCGTGCCTGGGCCGCGTCCTCGAACAGGTCCGCGATGACGTGCACCTTGAGGTCGGGGAACACGGTGAGATTGTCCAGGTACTGCTTGCTGATGTTTCCGGCGCCGATGACGGCGACGCCCACCGGGCCTTTGCCGGTGGATGGTGCGGGGGTGCTCATGCCTTGATTCCTTCGCCTGATGCGGTCAGGAAGTCCAGGCTCTGGCTGATGCCCTCGAAGATGTCGCCCTCGTAGTCGTCAAATTCCACCACACCAACTTCCAGTGACGCGGCCGCTGCGATGACGTCCAGCACGGCCACCTTGCCCTGGCCCGCCGGAAGCTGTGCCTTGGTGTCGGTAGTCAGGGGACCGTCCTTGATGTGGATGAACTTCACCCGGTTTCCGAGCTTGCCCAGGATGTCGACCGGGTCCTGGCCGCCGACAGCCACCCAGTACGTGTCCACCTCGAGGACCAGCTCGGGGTCCAGCAGGTCGGCGAAGTACTCCAGCGCCGTGCGTCCCTCAATGATGGACTCCAGCTCCCACTGGTGGTTGTGGTACCCCACCCGGATGCCGTACGAGGCGCCCTTCTTTGCCGCCTCGTTCAGCCGCGCCGCGGTGGCCTGCACGTCCTCCGCGCTCTGCCAGCGGTCTGCGGGGATGAATGGATCGATGACAGTGGTGATGCCCAGTTCCTTGGCGGCGGCGAAGATCTCGTCCTGGTCCTGGCTCAGCAGCGGGGCATGGCCGGACGGGGCCGTCAGCCCGTTCTCCCGCAGCGCCGCACCGAGTTCCTTTGCGGTGGCGACGAAGTTGTAGGGCTCCACCTGGGTGAAACCAATCTCCGCGACCTTCCGGATGGTCCCCGCAAGATCCTCTTGGATGGCGTTCCGCAGGGTGTAGAGCTGGAGCGAGTAGGACATCGTGTCTCCTGGTTTCTGGGCGTGGTTCCGGGCGCGGAGCTGTATCCGGTTTCTGGCGGGAGTGCGCCCCGCCACAATTCTTCGGCTACTGCAACGCTAGGATGGCTTTTGCTGCGAGTCAAGCAAAAGTTGCGGGCGTGACATACAGAAGTAGCCGTGCTATCCATGTCCTATGACCAAGACAGCGGGAGGCAGCGCCATACCGGAGCTTGCCTTGGCCCAGGGCGGAGCCGGCGTGCTGTTCCAGCTCCTGCGCGACGGCAAGGCCCGCACCCGCGCCGAACTGGCCATGACCACCGGGCTGGCCCGGTCCACCGTGGCGTCCCGGATCGATGCCCTGATCGCGTCCGGCCTGGTGGGCCCTGCGGGGGAGGCCAGCTCAAGCGGCGGCAGGCCGCCGTCGCGCTTTGCCTTTAATCCGGCCGTACGCGTGGTGTTGGCCGTGGACGTTGGCGCCACACATGTGATCGTCGCCGTCACGGACCTCAATGGCGAAGTCCTGGCCGAGCAGCGCCTGGCGCAGGACGTGGCGGCCGGGCCGGACGCCGTGCTGGGCAAGGTGGTCACGGAAGGCGTGTCCCTCCTGGCCGCTGCAGGACGGACTGTGGGAGATGTGGCCGGAGTGGGCATCGGCCTGCCGGGGCCCGTGGAGCACGCCACCGGGCGGCCGGTGAAGCCGCCCATCATGCCGGGCTGGGACGGGTTCGACGTCGTTGCCTACGTTCAGCGCTCGCTGCCGGTTCCGGTGCTGGTGGACAACGACGTAAACATCATGGCGCTGGGGGAGCGGACCGCGCACTGGGCGGAACACGACAACTTCCTGTTCATTAAAGTGGCCACGGGAGTGGGGTCCGGAATCATCAGCAGCGGGATGCTGCAGCGCGGCGCCAACGGTACTGCTGGGGACCTTGGCCATGTGCGGGTCCCGCGCGGGGACGACGTGCTCTGCCGGTGCGGCAACTACGGCTGCCTGGAGGCTTTGGCATCCGGCCCGGCCCTGGCGGCGGAACTGGACCGGCAGGGAGTGCCGGCTGCGAAGGGCAGTGACGTGCTGCGGCTCGTGGCGCAGGGAAATCTGCAGGCCATCCAGGTGCTGCGCCAGGCCGGACGGGACGTGGGGGACGTCCTGGCCACAGTGGTCAACCTGCTCAACCCGTCCGTCATTGTGATTGGCGGGAGCCTGGGCCAGGCAGGGGAGCACCTCATGGCCGGGGTGCGCGAAGTGGTGTATCGGCGCTCGTTGCCCCTGGCCACAGCCCACCTGAGGATTTCCCTGTCGATGGCCGGAGACAGGGCTGCCATTTTGGGCGCCAGCCAGATGGTCACGCAGCATGTGTTGTCCCCGGCTGCCGTGGAGGCAACCCTTCAGGCAGCGGGTTAGCCTCCCCCGGAATTCCCTGGTTGCGTCTGGCTGCCTCGGGCTGAGGACCGGCAGCCCTAGGCTGAAATCAGGCGCACGGGCGACCCTGCAAGCCAGGCCTTAACGTCCTCCAGCGCCCCGCCGTAGAACTGCCGGTAGCTCTCCCGAGTCACATACCCCAGGTGCGGGGACAGCACAGTGTTGGGAGCACTGAGGAGGGGGTGGCCTGCCGGGAGGGGTTCGTGGTCGAAGACGTCCACCGCGGCCCCTGCGATCCAGCCTTCGGCCAGCGCACGGACGAGCGCGTCCTGGTCCACCAGCGGGCCGCGGGCAGTGTTCACCAGGATCCCGTCGGGGCCCAGCAGCCTCAGCTCCGGTTCGCCCACTATGCCTTCCGAACGGGGAGACAGGCGCAGGTGGAGGGTGGCGACGTCGGAATTCCGGAAGAGCTCCTCCTTGGACACCTTCCGCACTCCTTCCTCGGCGGCGGCCTCATCCGTGAGGTTCTGGCTCCATGCGAGCACGTCCATGCCGAAGGCCTGGCCGTAGCTGGCAATCCTGCGGCCGATCTTGCCCAGGCCCACCACGCCGAGCGTTTTGCCCGCAAGTTCGAACCCCACTGTGTGTTGCCACGACCCGACGCGCAGCGAACTGTCCTCGGCGGGGATGTTGCGGGCGATGGCCAGGAGCAGGGCCCACGTGAGTTCCGGTGCGGCGGTGGGGGACCCGGGGGTGCCGCAGACCGTGATGCCGAGGTCGGCAGCGGCGGCCACGTCGATGGACGCGTTGGCCATTCCCGTGGTGACCAGGAGCCGAAGGGCGGGGAGTTTCTCCAGCACCTCACGGGGAAAGGCTGTCCGCTCCCGCATCGCAATGATGATCGTCGCGTCGGCGAGGGCGGACTCCAGTGCATCCGGCGAACTGAACGGCTCGCGGTACGTGGTGACCGCAACGCCGTCGGCCGCAAGGGAGGACCAGTCGGCGAAGGCGTCGGCCACGCCCTGGTAGTCGTCAAGGATGGCAAGCCGGTGCTGCATGTCTGTGTCCTTCGTCCCGGAGTCTGCGGCAGTGATGTTCATCGTATGGCAGGACGGCGCGGCAGTAGGGGACTGGCCCGCCTTATGCCCGTGATAGCAATGAGGGTGATGAAAAAAGTTCCAACCCCCACGCCCAGCTGGTGAGCGCCCCTTTCCTGGCCCGGATCCCGCGGACCTGGATCCTGCTGGCCTGTATCGGGCTGCTGGCACTGAACCTGCGGGGCCCGTTCGTGGCCGTTGCCCCTGTGGTGGACGTGATGCAGGCGGACCTTGGGTTCTCACCGGTGGTGCTGGGCCTGCTCACCAGTATTCCGGTCCTCTGCTTCGCGCTGGCGGCACCCCTGGCCTCGCTGGTGGCCCGCGGGTACGGTGCGGAACTTGCCGTGACCCTGACCATCCTGGGAGTGCTCGCCGGCGTCATCATCCGGTCTGCCGGCGGTCCGGCGCTGGTGCTGGCCGGGACTGTGGTGATCGGCTTGGCCATCACTATCGGCAACATCGCCGCGCCCCTCATCATCCGCCGCGACTTCCCGCCGCTGCGGCAGGGCACCGCGATGGGGGTCTACACCGCCGCGCTGAATGTCGGATCCTTCCTGACCTCGATGGTCACGGCGCCGCTGGCCGAACTCGCGGGCTGGCAGCTCGCGCTCGCGTCCACCGCGCTCCTGGCGGTAGCGGCCATCGTGTGCTGGGTGCTCGCCATCGGATTCCGTGCAGCCTTTGTGCCCTCCGCAGCTCCCGTGCCGGACGGGCAGCGGCCGGCGGCTGTGGCCGGTTCGGCGTGGACCACGGCCGGGCTTACTGCAGGGTTCGCCGGCCAGGCGTTCTCCTATTACGCCGTCACGGCGTGGCTGCCCAGCTACCTTAACGACGAACTCGGCATGTCCGCTTCGGGTGCGGGCGCAGGCTCCTCGCTGTTCCAGGTGTTCGCCATTGTGGGCGGCCTGGGCGTGCCGTTTGCGGCCAAGTATTTCAGTACGACGACGGCGGCGGTCACGTTGGGTGTGTTGTGGACGTCCGTCCCCGCGGGCCTCCTGCTGGTACCCGAGCTCTGGTGGCTGTGGTCCGTTTTTGGCGGCGTGGCCCAGGGCGGGGGAATAACCCTGATCTTCATCGCCATCATCAAGCTCGCCCGGGACCAGGTTGCCGCCGGCCGGATGTCCGCCACCGTCCAGGGGCTGGGCTACTGCTTCGGTGCCGTGGCTCCTCCGCTGGTGGGTTATGTGCACGACGTCTCGGGTTCCTGGACACCGGCCCTGCTGGTCATCCTGGCATCGGTGCTGACGTTCTTCGTCGCGTCCACCCTCTCCGTACGGCGGGTGCCGAAGGGGCGCTGAGCCGGACACGCCGCCGTCGTACGCCCTTCGCCGTCCCCGGACGCTCTCTCACTTAATGCTGCTTAACCGCGGACGCTCTCTCACTTTCTTCTGGAAAGTGAGAGAGCGTCCTTGGATTTCTTGCGTTAAGTGAGAGAGCGTCCGGGGTGCCGCGGCGGGTAGGGCCTTCCGGCGCCGGACTCGCCTAAATATGCTCCGTCGCCGGGTCGGCCCTCCGGATTTCGGAGGGGCCTGTTGCGAAGGGCGTGCCGGCCCGGCAGACGGAAGTCTTGTTTCCTTGCTTGCCACTCAGGCCGCGGCCAGCTCCTCCACAGTTGCCTTTTCACGCGCTTCGGTGAGGTAGCGGGCGTAGGCGGGGAGGGTGAGGAAGGTCGGGAAGTCGTGGCCGAGGGTGACTTCTTCGAAGATGTCGCGGGCGTCTTCGAAGCGGTCGCCGTCGAAGCGTTCGAGCCGGGCGAATTCTTCGTCGAGGAGTTCCTCGATCCAGTGGTGGGTGATGATTTCGCCGTGGTCGGTGATGGCCCGGGCGTAGATCCACTGCCAGAGCTGGGAGCGGGAGATTTCGGCGGTGGCGGCGTCTTCCATGAGGTTGTGGATGGCCACTGCACCGTTGCCGCGGAGCCAGGATTCGATGTAGCGGATCCCGACTTCGATGTTGTTCCGGATGCCCTGTTCGGTGATGGTGCCCTGGGTGGCGGCCACGTTGATCAGGGCCCGGTCGTCCGGGGTGACGTCCTCGCGGATGCGGTCCAGCTGGTTGGGCTTCTCGCCCAGGATGGAGTCGAACACCTCGCGGCAGACCGGAACGAGGTCGGGGTGGGCCACCCAGGAGCCGTCGAACCCGTCGTTGGCCTCGCGGGTCTTGTCCGCGCGGACCTTCTCGAAGGCGTTGGCGTTGGCTTCGGGGTCCTTGCGGTTGGGAACGGCCGCTGCCATGCCGCCGATGGCCATGGCGCCGCGTTTGTGGCAGGCCCGGACGAGCTGTTCGGTGTAGGCGCGCATGAACGGTGCGGTCATGGTCACCTGGCCGCGGTCCGGGAGGACGAAGCGGGGGCCGCGGGTACGGAAGTTCTTGATCAGGGAGAAAATGTAGTCCCAGCGGCCGGCGTTCAGGCCGGAGGCGTGGTCGCGCAGTTCGTAGAGGATTTCTTCCATTTCGAAGGCTGCGGTGATGGTTTCGATCAGCACGGTGGCGCGGATGGTGCCCTGCGGGATGCCGAGCAGGTCCTGGGCGAGGATGAAGATGTCGTTCCAGAGCCGGGCTTCGAGGTGGTTCTCGATCTTAGGCAGGTAGAAGTACGGGCCCTTGCCCTGGGCCAGGAGGCGGCGGGCGTTGTGGAAGAAGAACAGGCCGAAGTCCACGATGCCGCCGGCGATCGGGGCGCCGTCGATGATCATGTGCTTTTCGGGCAGGTGCCAGCCGCGGGGTCGGACCACGATGGTGGGCAGCTCGCCGGCGCGGCGGAGCTTGTACTCCTTGCCCTCCGGGCTGGTGAAATCGATCCGGCGCTCCAGGGCGTCGGTGAGGTTCAGTTGGCCCTTGATCACGTTGCGCCAGGTGGGGGTGGAGGAGTCCTCCATGTCAGCCAGCCACACCTTCGCGCCGGAGTTCAGGGCGTTGATGGTCATCTTCTTGTCCACCGGGCCGGTGATCTCCACCCGCCGGTCCTCCAGCCCCGGCGCCGGGGGAGCGACCCGCCAGGACGGGTCGTTGCGGATGTCCTCGGTCTCCCGCAGGAATCTCGGATCCTGCCCGCCGGCAATGTCAGCCCGCCGGGTCCGGCGTGCCTGCAACAGCTCCTGCCGGCGCTCAGCAGTAGCCCGGTGCAGCCTGGCAACGAACTCGAGAGCGTCCGGGGTAAGAACCTCGTCCTGCCGGCAAATCGGCTGCGCAGTCAGGGTAATTCCGTTAATAGTGAAGCTGTCAGTAAAGCTGTTCATTTCAGTCTCCTTAAAGACGAAAGGGAAGTTCGACGGCGGGTGGTGACGTACCTGAATGGGCGGTGAACCGGGCATCCGGCAGCGTGCGTAAAAGGGGCCCTGCGTCCCGGTCCGGCCTCGCTCAGCGAGGCCGGACACCGGGACGCGGGGAATAGCACGCCGAGGATCGTCCGGTTCGCCGGCGGAGGGGTTTGGGCGAACTCAACCACTACCGCCGTCGTAAGTTGCTAGTGGAATTGGCCCTCTTCGGTCGATCCGACCAGGGCGAGGGTGGATGCGTTCGGGTTGAGCGCGGTGGAGATGGTGTCGAAGTAGCCGGTGCCGACTTCGCGCTGGTGCTTGGTTGCGGTGTAGCCGCGGGTTTCGGAGGCGAATTCCTTTTCCTGGAGTTCGACGTAGGCGCTCATGCCTTCGCGGGCGTAGCCGTGGGCGAGGTCGAACATCGAGTAGTTCAGGGCGTGGAAGCCGGCCAGGGTGATGAACTGGAAGGTGAAGCCCATGGCGCCGAGTTCGCGCTGGAACTTGGCGATGGTGGCGTCGTCCAGGTGCTTGCGCCAGTTGAAGGACGGTGAGCAGTTGTAGGAGAGCATCTGGTCGGGGAACTCGGCCTTGACCGCTTCGGCGAATTTGCGGGCCAGTTCCAGGTCCGGGGTGCCGGTTTCCATCCAGATCAGGTCCGAGTAGGGGGCGTAGGCCTTGGCGCGGGCGATGCAGGGTTCGATGCCGTTGCGGACCTTGTAGAAGCCCTCGGCGGTGCGCTCACCGGTGATGAATTCCTGGTCGCGCTCGTCCACGTCCGAGGTGATCAGGGTTGCTGCCTCGGCGTCGGTGCGGGCGATGACCACGGTGGGGGTTCCGGCGACGTCGGCGGCCAAGCGGGCTGCGTTCAGGGTCCGGACGTGCTGCTGCGTGGGGATCAGGACCTTGCCGCCGAGGTGCCCGCACTTCTTTTCCGAGGCGAGCTGGTCTTCCCAGTGAACACCGGAGGCGCCGGCCTGGATCATGGATTTCATGAGTTCGTAGGCGTTCAGCGGGCCGCCGAAGCCGGCTTCGGCGTCGGCGACGATCGGGACCAGCCAGTCTTCAACGGTCTGGACGCCCTCGGAGAACTCGATCTGGTCGGCCCGGAGCAGGGCGTTGTTGATGCGGCGCACAACAGTGGGGACGGAGTTGGCCGGGTAGAGGGACTGGTCCGGGTAGGTGTGGCCGGAGTTGTTGGCGTCCGCGGCGACCTGCCAGCCGGAAAGGTAGATGGCCCGGAGTCCGGCTTTGACCTGCTGGACTGCCTGGTTGCCGGTGAGGGCGCCCAAGGCGTTGGTGTATTTGCCTTCCTTGTGCTCTTCGGTGAGTTGCTTCCACAGCTTCTCGGCACCGCGGCGGGCCAGGGTGTGTTCTTCGGAGACGCGGCCGCGGAGGCGGACGACGTCGGAGGCTGAGTAGTCCCGGGTCACACCTTCCCAGCGGGGGTTGGCGGCCCACTCGAGCTCCAGGGCGGCAGCCTGCTGCTCTGCGGTCTGCTGGGTGGGCTCAAATGCTGCAGTCATCGTTGATCTCCTTGATTGAGCTCCGGAAGGAGTAGGTGGGAACCGCGTCGTTGAGGTTCCCACCGGCTTTTCCGGTGCGGTGTTTCTTTCCGTAGTCACTACTTTTCAGCACTTTCAACCCCCTTTCTAGATAAAAAGTATGGAAAGAAATGCACTTCTTCCCGTATTCTTCAGAAATGTCACCTTCAAGCTGGAACAGGGACGTTTCCCAGCCGCCGTCCACCGCCGCAGCGGAACTGGACGTGATTGCCTTGGGCCGCCGCGTCCGCCATCTGCGCAAACAAGCCGGGCTCACGCTCGATGACCTGAGTGCCGCCGTCGGCACCGCGCCCAGCCAACTCAGCCTGATTGAAAACGGCAAGCGGGAGCCCAAGCTGACCCTGCTCCAGCACCTCGCGGGAGCGCTCAACGTCAGCATTGACCAGCTGCTGGGGGCCGAACCTCCCAGCCGCCGGGCGGCCCTGGAAATCGAGCTTGAGCGGTACCAGCGCGGGCCGCTTTATGAATCCCTGAACCTGCCCAAAATCCGCATCAGCTCGCGGCTTCCGCTGGATGTGCTCGAGGCCCAGGTGGGGCTGCTGCAGGAGCTGGAACGCAAGATGAACGAGCAGGTGGCCACTCCGGAAGAAGCCCGCCGTGCCAACGGTGAACTGCGGGCGATGATGCGGGAGCGGGGCAACTATTTTCCGGAGTACGAGGCCGAAGCGCAGAAGGTCCTCAAAGAGGTGGGTTACACCACCGGGCCGCTGAGCCAGCACGTGATCGCAGACATCGCGGCGCACCTCGGGTTTACCCTGCATCATGTGGGCGATCTGCCTCATTCAACGCGGTCAGTGACAGATTTGAAGAACCGCAGAATTTACCTGACGCAGAGCCAGCGGCAGGACCACGATCCCCGCTCGGTGCTGCTTCAGGCCCTGGGCCACTACGTCCTGGGCCATGAGACGCCCCGGAACTACGGTGATTTCCTCGCCCAGCGGGTGGCCACCAACTATTTCGCCGCCGCCCTGCTCCTGCCCGAGCAGGCAACCGTGGAATTTTTGCAAAAAGCCAAGACGGCGAAGGAAATCGCGGTGGAGGACATCCGGGACGCGTTCGCCGTTTCCTACGAAACCGCGGCGCACCGGTTCACCAACCTGGCCACCAAACACCTTGGGATCACCACGCATTTCCAGAAGACGCACCAGAGCGGGATCATCTACAAGGCCTACGAGAACGACGGCGTGAACTTTCCTCAGGACCATACCGGTGCCATCGAGGGGCAGCCGTCCTGCAAGGCCTGGACGTCCCGGGCAGTCTTCGACGTGCCGGATAAGTTCAGCGCTTACAGCCAGTACACGGACACTCCGTCCGGCACGTACTGGTGCACCGCCCGCACCGAACGGTCGCCGAGCGGCGAGTTTTCGTTGAGCATCGGCGTTCCTTACCAGCACGTGAAGTGGTTCCGCGGGCGGGAGACGACGGCGCGGGCTACGTCAAACTGTCCGGATCCCACCTGCTGCAAGCGCCCGCCTGAGTCCTTGACGTCGGAATGGGCGGGGAACGCCTGGCCGTCAGCCCGCGCCCACTCGCACCTGCTGGCCGCCATGCCGCCGGGCGCGTTCCCGGGCGTGGACGAGACCGAGGTGTACAGCTTCCTGCAGGCGCACTCGGGGAGCTGAGCTATTCAGCGTTTCCTTTGGTGAAATGGTCTGGAATTGGCCGGTGGCGGATTATCACCCGCACCTCGGAGGAACCGATGTCCTCCAGGATGCCGTGAATTGTCTGGAATGATTCCTGGCTGCCGGACCAACGGCCGGAATCATGGAGGAAGTCCAGGAACCGCATAAGGGAATAGGTGGCCCTGACGCCTTCGAGAAGGGCATGGGTCATGAGCGACGTCAGCTTGGCCGTCACCTCCGCTGGCTCGAGGGCAGTAATGGCGCCAGTTCCCTTGAGCTCGGGGTAGAAGCGGAAGAAGCCTGTCAAGCTCTCCAGCACCTCCCCGATGTCTGCATTGAATGGGCGCTGGACGTACCACCTGATGAAGGCCGGGGCCAGGGCTTCCAATTCCCGGACGTGCCGGGTGATGGAATTGCCACTCTTCGGGTGGCGGCTTTGAACGGGTCTCCTGGTTGGTTCCGCACCTGGTTCGTTCGTGCCGCCAACCGGCGTTGCTTCCTGGTCACATTGATCCTCACCTTTGCTTGTTGCGTCGGTCAGACCAAACGCTAATGAGGAAGCACCGTTGGCTGCCATGCACTGAAGGCCGTATGTGGAAAGGTGCCGGAAGCGCAATCCGAGACCTGATTCAAACGCCCGCGCAGATCTTGGATGTTTGTGAACAGGAGGCAAGAGTGATGGGGCGTCTGCCCGATTGATGCAGGACCTGATGGGGCGTTTGCGGGTGTGGGGCAGGAAACGATGGGGCGTTGGGTTACCCGTGGAGCTCCCGGTACGCTGCGGCTGCTCCAGGGTGCAGCGGCAGGCCGGCGGTGTTGATCAGGGATTCCGGGCTGAGGAACTGGACACCCAGGCTGGACTGCGGAATGAGCTCCTCCGCGCGTCCCACCAACAGCTCCACAGTCCGCTTTACGGTGGTGTCCGCCAGATCGCTCCCGCACAGCAGCAGGTTGGTCACCCCCACCGTCCAGACGGCGGGAAGCCCCTCGTACGCCCCGGCCGGGATGAGCACCCGGTCGTAAAAGGCGCCGTACTGGCCACGCAGCACTGGCAGCAGCACCGAGAGATCCAGGAAATTCAGCCCCACGTCGTGGTGGGCGGCGGCGATGGCGGCGGTGGGAACACCTCCCGACCAGAACAAGGCATCCACTGATCCCTCCCGCAGTGCTGACAACCCGTCATTGAGTCCCAGGTTCAGGACGGTCACCGCTTGTCCGCCACCGCCGGCGGCACCTTCACCGGCGTTGACGGAAGTGAGCCGGGCTGCTTCGAGAAGACGCGGTGTGGTCAGGGACGTTCCGGACCCCGGCTCACCCACAGCCACCGTCCTGCCAGCCAGGTCGGAGATGGCGTTAAGACCGCTCGCCTGCCGGACCGCACAGTGGACGTAGTTTTCGTAGACCCTTCCCAAAGCGGTGATTCCTGCCTCGGATGCACTCTTCCCCGCTGCCCGTTGGGCAGCGGCATCAGCGAGGGCGACAGCGAACGTGGCCCGCCCGCTCATAAGGTGCGCGAGGTTGTCCAGGCTTCCGCCCGTCTGGAGGGCAGTGGCTTGCCGGGCCACCCCGTTGCGTTGCAGCGAGGCGGCAAGCAGGGTAGCGAACTCGAGGTAGAAACCGCCCGGCTCGCCACCAGCCACAACTAAAGAATCCACCCGGTCTTCCGGAGTGCAGGCGCTCAAAGCCGGCAATAGAATCCCCGCCGCTGCGGCCCCCACACCGGCCAGGATCCCACGCCTGGACAGGGAGGGTGCAATCAGAGGGGAAGAAGGCTCACCCATGCGGGCCCGCCTGCCGGTTGGTGTTCCCGCTTGGAACGTCGCCGGCGCGTGGAAATTCGAGGCAGGCACGCAGGCCGTGGGGCTCCGCCGTAGCCAATACAAGACGTCCGCCATTCGCCACGGCCAGCTTCTCCACGATGGTCATGCCCAGGCCGTTGCCGCTCAAAGTCCAGTGCCGGGGCGAGCGCCAAAACCGCTGCATGGCCGCTGACCTTTCCTCGGATGAAAGCCCCGGCCCGTCGTCGGACACTTCAATCACCACGGTGTTGCCGCGTGCGCGCACAGAAACTTTGATAGCGGCGCGGCCGGCGTATTTGATGGCGTTGTTCAGTAGTTCGCCAACCATCTGGGCCAGGTCGTCCGGGCGGCAGGCGATGAGTGCCGGCTGTTGGGGCGGGCTCCCAAGCACAATGGCGGCGCCGACCTGCCGGGCAGCGGGTCCTGCCCGTTCGGCTTCCCCCTGCAGGACGGGGAAGGGGTCAATGGGAGTCCGGTCCCCAGCGGAGGGAACTCCAGACGGGGTGCCGGCCGAGTCCTCGAAGGCCCGGTGCTCCGCCGCGGCAAGTTTCAACACGCCGTCCAGGATCTCTTCCACGCGTTCGAGCTCCGTGACCACTGCGGCAGCAGCAGCCCGCTCCTTGGTTGTCTTCAGTTCCAACTGCAGCAGGTCGATCCGCAGCCGCAGCGCTCCCACTGGGTTGCGGAGCTCATGGGAGGTGTCCGCGATGAGCTGGCGCTGGGCTTCGAGGCTGTCGCTGACACTCTGCGCCATGGAGGTGAAGGACCGGCTCAGCTGCCTCAACTCGGGCGGGCCTTCCTCGGGCAGTTGACCGCTCCGGCCGGTCGTTTCAAGCTCGGCGACGGCGGCATTAAGCCGGTGGACCGGGCGCAGCACCCAGCGGGTCACCCGTTCTGCGGCGATGAGGAGCAGGGCCGCGAGGGCGGCTGCAGCCAGTCCGACGGCGAGCCAGCGTTCGCGCAGTTTCTGGCGCGCACTGTCCTGGTTGACTTCCAGGACCGCCGCCCCGAGCACTTGGCTGGCACTTCCGAAGGAACGGGAGATCACCGCCGAACCGGTGCCGAAGGGTTGAACCGGCGCCAGCGTGGTGTCACTCAGGTTCAGGCTTGCCCTGGCCAGGGCGTCCCGTACGTCGGCCCGGTCCTGGCTGAGGCCGCCGGAGCGCAGGGTGCCTTGCTGCAGCCGGATCAGGACGCCTTCCCCATAGAGCTCGGAGTACCGGTCCATCTCAGCCTGCAGCTGGGTGGCCTCGCCGCCGTCGGCCCCGGCGTCGAAAGCGACTTGGGCGAGCCGGTTCAGGGAAGCGGCCCGGTTGATTTGAAGCTCCTGGGTAAGTTCCCTGCCTGCCGATGCCAGGATGGTGTTGGAGGCGATAAGCACCAGAAGGACGGACAGGACGCTCAGGATCCCGAGGACGCGGAGCCTCACGCAGAATCCGCCTCGATGCGGTAGCCCACGCCCCGGACGTTGATGATGAAGCCCGGAAGTCCAAGCTTGGCCCGGAGGCCCGTCAGGTGAACATCGAGGGCCCGCGATGAGGCGACGAACGCATCACCCCACAGCGAGTCCAGGATCTGCTCCCGCGTCACCACTGAACCTGCATGGCTGGCCAGGAGTGCGAGCAGGTCGAATTCCGTGGCCGTCAGGGGAAGGTCTTCGGTGGCGAGGACAGCCACCCGGCGTTCGAGGTCCACTTCCAGTTCGCCCAGCGTGATGAGGCACTGCCTGGTGTCCTGCGACCTGGCCGCCCGGCGGGTCACAGCCTCAATGCGGGCGAGCAGCTCCACCAGCTTGACCGGTTTGACCAGGTAGTCGTCGGCTCCGGAGCGCAGGCCCAGAACGACGCTGCGTTCGTCGTCGCGCGCGGTCAGAATCAGGATGGGAACATCGGTGACCTGCCGCAGCTTGCGCAGGACTTCCAGCCCGTCCATGTCCGGGAGTCCCAGGTCCAGCAAGATGACTCCGAACCGCCGGTGCCCAAGGAGCGCGTCCGCGCCGCGGGAAACCCGGCTGGAGGTGTGCCCGGCGGAAACCACCGCTGCTTCGAGGGCGGATGCCATGGCGTCGTCATCCTCGACGATGAGCACATCCATAGCCAGTTCCTGTTCCCTTTCGAGCGGCACGATGTCGCGGCTCCCTTGACGACTGTCCCGCACCGCTCTGCCTGCCCTTGGCAGATTACCCCTTCCACCGGTTCTCCGCCGCGCGCGCAGGAGCCATCCGGCACCACGGCAAAAGGAACGAATACCTAAGGAAGTGTTAGGAATTCCGTTTCCGCTTGGGCTGTGCCGTGGCTCACGCATAGCTTGGATAAGGTCCTCAGGCTTTGCGAGGGGACGAACAACCTCAAGGAGGAACCATGAGCAACGCTGCCATGGACAGCACAAAAATCAGGCCGGAGCGGACAGCGGGGACCGCGCAGCCAAGGAAGGTTCAGCGATGAGCAGCCAGCAAACCGCAACAGTCAGCGAATCGGCACAGACCCGGCGCGCCGTGGGCAACATTCTGAAGGGCTCCGCAGGCAACCTGGTGGAGTGGTACGACCTCTACGTCTACACAGTCTTCGCCGCCTACTTCCAGGCGCACTTCTTCAACTCCAAGGACGAACTCCAGGCCGGCCTTGAAGCCATGGCCGTTTTCTCGACGTCCTTCCTGATGCGCCCCATCGGTGCCTGGTTCTTCGGCCGGTACGCGGACCGGAAGGGCCGCAAGGCAGCACTGACGCTCAGCGTGACCCTGATGTCTGCCGGTTCCTTCGCCATCGCCGTCCTCCCCACCCAGGACGTGATCGGGCTCTGGGCGATGATCCTGCTGGTCCTCATCCGCGTTATCCAGGGATTCTCCGTGGGCGGCGAGTACGGCACCAGCGCCACGTACATGTCGGAAGCGGCCACCAGCAAACGCCGCGGGTTCTTCTCCAGCTTCCAATACGTCACCCTGGTGGGTGGCCAGATGCTGGCGCTGCTGGTCCTGGTGATTTTGCAGAACGCCATGCCCAAGGGAGATCTCACCGAATGGGGCTGGCGCATCCCGTTCGCCATCGGCGGCGTGGCAGCGCTGGTGGTCCTGTGGCTGCGGCGCTCCATGGAAGAAACCGTGTCGGCCGAGCAGATCCAGGCCGCCAAGGCCCCGGCCGCCGGGGAAGCCCAGCCTGGCACCATGAAGCTGCTGTTCACCCAGTACTGGAAGCCACTGCTGATCTGCATCGGCATCACCCTCGGCGGCACCGTAGCTTTCTACACGTACACCAACTTCATCCTGAAGTTCATGAACGATACCTCCGGCATCGCCAAGACCGACACCTCCGTGATCAACTTCTGGGCCCTGTTCATCTTCATGCTGCTGCAGCCCGTCTACGGCATCATCTCGGACAAGGTTGGCCGCAAGCCGCTGCTCCTGTGGTTCGGCATCACCGGCGTGCTTTTCACCTGGCCCCTGCTGTCCACGCTGGCCGGCACCAAGGATCCGTTCACCGCGTTCCTGCTCATGATGGGCGGACTGCTGATCGTGGGCGGCTACACCTCCATCAACGCACTGGTGAAAGCCGAGCTGTTCCCAGCCTCCATCCGCGCGCTGGGCGTTGGCTTGGGCTACGCGATCGCCAACTCGCTCTTCGGCGGCACCGTGCCGCTGATCGGCGCCGCCTTCCAGAAGGCGGAGCGGGAGGACCTGTTCTTCACCTACGTCACCGTTGCGATCGCCATCTCGCTGCTGGTCTACATCTTCGCGTTGAAGAACAAGAAGGCCACGCACCTGGATGACGAACAGGGCCACGCCTGGGACCAGGCGCCCACGGGCAGCGGCAAGGACAAGGACTCCCTCGGCGTGTGACGCCGGGAGAAGGAACAAAGACGGAAAACAAAGGAGGGTACGACGGCGGGTGGGCACCCGCCGTCGTACGCCCACCACTGCAGGACGCTCTATCAGTTCCTGCGGTAAATACCCGAACGCTCCATCACTCTCTTCAGGAAAGTGATAGAGCGTTCCGGGTTTCCCCGCGTTAAGTGAGAGAGCGTCCTGCGGGGGACATCGCGGGGGCGCGAGACCTAAATGAGTGCAAAGCGTGACCCTACCGGCATGGTCCGCTGCCGTCGTCGCTGTTTCACTGGGATCAGGCGGATTACTGCCGTGTGATGCCGGGGGAGGCAACAGCCGTGAAGTATTTCCAGCGGGCAATGGCGTTTGGCGCCGTACTGGCCATGGCGGGTTGTGCTGCACCGGCGCCGCCGCAGTTGCTCAAGGCAGACGGCGTGGAGCGTGCCTCCGTGGACAGCGCGGCCTTCAGGGATGAGCTGGCCAGTTTCCGGAATTCCGCCTTCACGCTGGGGGATGCCCTGCTGGCCAGTGGGGGAGAGGGCAACGTGGTTGCGTCGCCCGGCAGCCTGCTGATTGCCCTCGCCATGCTTCGCGCGGGCGCAACCGGGGAGGCTGCCGCGGAGAATGATGCCGTGCTCGGCCTCCCCGCTGCCGGCCGGGACGAGGCCATGAACGCGTTGCTCGCCTCGTTGGAGGAGTACGACGGCGACCCGGGCTTAGTGGACGAGGAAAACCCGCCCGCCAAGCCCCTGATGCACACGGCGAACGGGTTGTTTGTGGGCCGGAGCACTCCTACCGGGGAGGACTACCTGAAGACCTTGGCGAAGCACTACGGCACCGGCGTGTACCCCGTGGACTTTCCTGACGAGGCCGCCACCAAGCCGGCCTTGGACGCCTGGGTCAACAGGAATACGGGCGGCCGGATCGAGAAGGCGCCCGCCAAGTACGACACCAGGAACACCTTCAGCCTCCTGAACGCTGTGTATTTTGCCGGCGTCTGGGAGACCCCGTTTGCTGCTGAGGCTACGTCCGATGCCGCGTTTGCCACTGCGGAGGGAACCGCCAGCGTGCCCATGATGCATGGCTCGCAGTATATGGCGTACGCAGAGGGCGCCGGCTGGCAGGCGGTGGACCTGCCGTATGGCGAGGGGTTTGTGATGCGGCTGGTTCTTCCCGCGCGGGGTTCCGACGGCGGTGCTGCCGCCATCAAGGCGGACGTGTTGGCCGGGGTGGCAGATGCCCTGGAGGCGGCAGATCCCGGGATGGTCGACATCGCGCTGCCCACTTGGGACCACAAGAGCAGCTTTGATTTACGGGAAGTGTTCGAGCACATGGGCCTGCGCAAAACCTTGGAAACCATCACGGATTTTGATGCAATCCAGCCGGGCGTGGTGCTCACCCAGGCTGCGCAGGACGCGAACATTACCGTCGCGGAAAAGGGAACGGTGGCCGCGGCCGTCACCCAGATCAACGGCATGGCCACGAGTGCCCCGGCCGAGCCCGAAAGGTCCATCACCTTCGACCGGCCGTTCCACTACCAGATCGTGCACACGGACACTGGGCTGCCGCTGTTTATGGGAAAGGTCACCGACCCGCGCTGATGGTTGCGCGGTTGATCGGTGCGGCGGGCCTGTGCGGCTTAGCGGCGGGACTTTTCCACTGCGCGGCGGACGATCGCGCCGTACGCCGCGAACAGCCGCGGCAGCACCACGTACACGGCCGCCGGGACAACCACCAGCGTGAGGGCCAGGGCACGGAGGACGGGGTGCCAGCTTTCCGTCACCGGTGCGCTCAACAGCATGCCCACGGCGACGAGGGGAAAGATGGCCAGCCACGTGATGACTGCCCGTACGTGGATGGACGGGGAGGGGACAGCAACCGGGACGGACGCGGGAGCGGCTGCTGCAGTGACGGCGGCGGGAGCGGCGGGATTGTTCACGGGAATCTCCAACTAGACGGTTGCTTTTGCTGGAATTGACATTAGACCCGTGCCGGGAAAACTGCAACTACTTGGTTGGAATCGCGTAGAATACCGTTATGGCCTGGAACACTGAACGCACCAAAGCGCTGCTGCTGGCTGCCGCCACCGAAGAATTCAGCGAAAAAGGTCTGGCCGGCGCAAGGGTGGACCGGATCGCAGCCGCTGCCGGCGTGAACAAGGAGCGCATCTACCAGTACTTCGGCAAGAAGGACGATCTTTTTGACGCCGTCCTGGCCGCGGAACTCGTCCGGGTGATGACCGAAGTCCCCATTGAGGGGCATGGCGCTGCGGCCGTGGGAGAGTACGCGGCCAGACTCTTTGACCGTCACACCAAGGACAGCGCCCTGGCGCGGCTGCTGTTCTGGGAAGGGCTGGAGCGCGGCCGCAACACCGTGGACCGTGCCACCCGGGCAGACCACTGCGCCGCCAAGGTTGACCAGATGCTCCGCGTCCTGCCGGGAATCGACCGGACCGACGCTGCAGACCTGGTCATCACCATCGTGACGCTCTGCGACGGCTGGCCGGTGCTGCCCCAGATCGACGCACTGCTGGCCGGCACCGCACCGGACCGGCTGGAACGCCGCCGGGCCTTTATCGCCCGGACCGCTACACTCATGGCCGAAGCCCTCCTGGACGAAGCTCCGGTGGCTGCGGCCCGGCAGTAAAACAAGCTAGCGCGGGCCGCCCTGCCACAGGGCATCAAACGGCGCACCGGAGGCCACGCGGTTCCGGATCCCGGCGGTAACAAACGCTTTCGCTGTCCGTGCCGCCTCCAGCGGCGCCGCGCCCTTGGCCAGTTCGGCGGTGACCGCGGCGGCCAAGGAACACCCTGCTCCGGACACCGCCACCTCGCCCACCTTCTCGGCGCGCAGCACCTCAAGGGTCTCGCCGTCGTAGAAAACGTCGACGGCGTCCGGGCCTTCCAGCCGCACCCCGCCCTTGGCGAGCACTGCTGCACCGCTGAGCTCGTGGATACGCACGGCTGCTGCCTTCAGGGACTCCACGTCCGTGATCTCCAGGCCGGAGAGGGATTCCGCCTCGAAGTGGTTGGGCGTCACGAAGGTGGCCAGCGGAAGGATCTGCGACTTCAGCGCCTGGTCGGTGTCCAGGGCGTGTCCTGGTTCCTGGCCCTTGCAGATCAGCACCGGGTCCAGCACCACGTTGCGGAACCCGCCCCCGTCCAGTGCGCCTGCCACTGTGCTGATGGTGGCCGGGCTGCCCAGCATTCCGATTTTCACCGTGTCCAGTACGGACGGCGCGCCCGACAACGGACCGTAAGCTGCCGTCGTTGCCTCCAGCTGGTCGGCGATCACCTGCTGGTCCACCGGCACGAAGCGGTGGTTCCAGCTGTCGTTCGGGTTGAAGGACACGATGCAGGTCAGGTTGGCGATGCCAAAGACCCCCAGCTCCTGGAAGGTCTTCAGGTCGGCCTGCGCACCGGCACCGCCGGTGGCTTCGGATCCCGCGATCGTCAGGACGACGGCGGGAGCTGCTGCGGGGGACTGGACATCGGTAGAAACGGAAGTCATTGCACCATCCTGCCATCCGCCGTCGACCGTCCGCTTTGTGTGCCTGAACAGTGCCCCGAACAGCACCCGTTCAATGGGACAATGGGGCGGACAGTGCTAATACAGCCGGCCGCCCCGCATTCTTTCCGGGCCCCGAGCGAACCACTACGAACGGAACCCCATGCCCTCAGCCCCAGGCCAGAACGCCGCGCCCCAAACCACTCATGCCGGCAGCGGCGCCAGGTTCGCTTCCATCGGTTCCCCCTACTTCGGGATCATGCTGGCGGTGATGGCCGTGGTGCTGATCCTGTCCAATATCGGTGCTTCAAAGGGTGTGGCGATCGGCCCCATCATCACTGACGGTGGCTTCTTCCTGTTCCCGCTGGCGTACATCCTGGGCGACGTCATCAGCGAGGTCTACGGCTTCACGGTGGCCCGCAAAGCCATCTTCACCACCTTCGCGCTGTCCGTGTTCGCGTCCCTCTGCTACTGGGTGATCATCGCGCTGCCCGGCTTCGACGACGACTATGGAACGTCCAAGCAGGCCGCGCTGGAAGGCGCCCTGGGCCCCGTTCCCCAGATTGTGCTCGCCTCGCTGCTGGCGTTCCTCGCCGGGCAGACCATCAACTCCTGGATCCTGGTGAAGATGAAGGCCCGCTCCGGGGAGAAGTCCCTGTGGGCGCGGCTGATGGGCTCCTCAGGTGCGGGTGAACTCGTGGACACCCTGATCTTCTGCAGCATCGCCGCGTCCGTCATCGGCATCACCGACTTCGGAACGTTCCTGAACTACGTGGTGGTGGGCTTCGTGTACAAGACCCTGGTGGAATTCATTTTTGTGCCGGTCACGTCCCTGGTGATCGGCTGGGTCAAGAAGCGCGAACCGAGCTACGGCGCGTAGCTAACCCTTGAGGGTGGCGTCGAGCAGCGCCCGCAGCTCCCGGAAGTGACGTTCCGTCGCCTCGGCGTGGAAGGCCGAGGTGTCCGCCATGGAATAGCCGTGGGAGGCTCCGGGGTAGATCTCGTTCGAGGACTCAAGGCCGGCGGACTGGAGCGCCTCGCCCAGCCTGGCGACGGCGTCGGGAGCCATGCTTGGGTCGTGGTCGGCGTGGCCGAATACAAACCGGGCGCGGGCCCGGGCAAGTCCGAGGTGGGGGCTGTCCGGAGCGTCGGTGGCCAGTCCGCCGCCATGGAAGCCGGCGCAGGCTGCCACCACATCCGGCCGTGCCGTTGCGGTGCGGACGGCCAGCCTGGCTCCCATGCAGTAGCCGAAGGCGCCGATCGGGCCCGGCGCTACGCCGTCGAGCGCGCCAAGCGCCTTGACCCACGCGTCCACGTCAGCCACTGCTCTGTCCGCAGTGAGCCGACCGACCCTCGGGAAGGCGGCCTTGCCGGCGGTTTCCCTGCCCTCCGGCGTGGTCATGTCAGTGGTGGGAGCGAGCTCGGCGGCCTTGCCTTCACGGTAGAAGACGTTCGGCGCCAGGACGATGTAGCCCCAATCGGCCACCCTTTGGGCCATGTCCTGGATGCGGGGGCGCAGGCCGAAGGCGTCCATGTAGAGGATGACGCCGGGAAAGGGGCCGGTGCCGGTGGAGGGCCGGGCCACGAGGGCCTCGGCGGTGCCAGCTGCGGCGGGAATTTCGATGGGCATGGGGTCAGGATATCGGAACCGGCGGGGGCATTACTCAGGAGTAATACTGGCCCAGCGTCTCGGCCTTGAACTCGAAGAAGGTGCCGGATTCGATGGCCAGCCGGGCGTCATCCACCATTTTCACCACAAACCGCTCGTTGTGGATGGAGATCAGGGTGGCGGAGAGCATCTCCTTGGCCTTGAACAGGTGG
Organism: Pseudarthrobacter sp. B4EP4b; assembly: GCF_006680095.1. Classification (NCBI taxonomy): domain Bacteria; kingdom Bacillati; phylum Actinomycetota; class Actinomycetes; order Micrococcales; family Micrococcaceae; genus Pseudarthrobacter; species Pseudarthrobacter sp. B4EP4b. Next base: position 63,357 of record NZ_VHIJ01000018.1, read on the forward strand.
TGGATGTAGGCCCGCGAGTAATGCGTGCAGGTGTAGCAGTCGCAGCCGTCCTGGAGCGGACCGAAATCGCGCTTGTACTTTGCGCCGGAGAGGTTGAAGCGGCCCTGCGGGGTGTAGAACGCCGAGTTCCTGGCCACGCGGGTGGGGGAGACACAGTCGAAGGTGTCGGCGCCGTTTTCGATGGCGGTGAAGATGTCGTCCGGCTCGGAGATGCCCAGCAGGTGGCGTGGTTTGTCCTCGGGAAGCTCCTCGTTGCACCACCGGACAATCGTTCCCAGCTTCTCTTTTTCCAGAGCCCCGCCGATGCCGAAGCCGTCAAACGGCATGGCGCCGAGGTCCCGGCAGGCCTTCCGGCGCAGGTCCTCGTACTGGGCGCCCTGGATCACGCCGAACAGGGCCTGGTACGGCTTCCCCGCCCGCGAATCCGTCAGCCGGAAGTGCTCCGCGATGCACCGCTCCGCCCACAGCCGCGTGCGCTCCAGCGACTCCTCCTGGTAGCCCCGGGAATTCTGCAGGGTGGTCAACTCGTCAAAGGCAAACATGATGTCCGCGCCGATCTGGTGCTGGACCTGCATGGAGATTTCGGGGGAGAAGCGGTGCCTGTCGCCGTTCAGGTGCGATTTGAACCAGACGCCGTCGTCGTCGATGTGGGCCAGGCGCTCCTTGCCTGGGGCCACGGCGTCATCGGGCCCGGACGCATCAACGGACTTCATGTCGATGACTTTCTTGAACCCCGAGCCCAGGCTCATCACCTGGAAGCCGCCCGAGTCGGTGAACGTGGGCCCGGACCAGTTCATAAAGGCACCCAGGCCGCCGGCCTCATCGAGGATGTCCGCGCCGGGTTGCAGGTACAGGTGGTAGGCGTTAGCCAGCAGGGCCTGAGCGCCAAGGTCCGCCATGGATTCGGGCAGCACGGCCTTCACCGTGGCCTTGGTCCCGACGGCGATGAACGCCGGCGTCCGGATCTCACCATGGGGAGTGGTGATGGTGCCGGTGCGGCCCAGGAATTCCCCGCCGTTGGCCGAAACCTGGGCTGCGGACGGCGGGCACGCCTCCGCGAGGCGGGAACCGACGCGGAAACCGAACTCAGACTGCCGGGACAGCGCGGTTTCCCCGGCGGGGGCAGCCGCCGGGGCAGAAGGGGACGAAGCGGAAGCAGTGTTGGCTGGCACCGTACCAGTGTGCCAGCAAATGGGGCAGGCCCCTCAGCTCACGGGTTCCGCTGTGGGGTAGTTCTCAGCCCGCCAGGAGTCCCAGGACGAACGGATTTCATCGACCCTGGCCGCGCCCAGGTCGTAGGTGGAAATAACCACCAGGGACCCGCCGTCGGGCCGGACATCCGCAATCTTTGGCTGGTCAGCAACAATCAGCAGCCCGTCGCCGTGCTCCGCGTAGCTGTGGACGGTGAGCCCTACCTGATGGTTGCTCCGGTACCAGACCTTCCCGGAGATCTCCTCGCCGGTGGCCAAGGTCAGCGTGTACTCCTTGCCCGGGGCCGGAACGTCCGAAAGGCCGAGTTTTTCAATGGCGGAACCAGGGCCGCCGGGCACCTGGAGGAACAGGGTGTGGCGCTTGCCGTGCGGATGGCGCTCAAGGGCGAAGCGGAGTTGCTGCAGGAAGGTCAGCCAGCCCTGGGTGATGTCCTCATCCCAGGCAGCCCACTCTGAATTATGGTCCAGCGCTGCCCGGGTGATGCTGACGCGCGTCCCGTTCGGCTCAGGATGGAGCTCGAAGACGTCGCCGCCGTGGACTGTGAAGCTGGTGTGGTCCGGCGACTCCTCCTGGTCCCCTGAGAAGTAGATCTGCTTGATCTCGGCGTCAAGGTCCTCGGCCTGCCAGCCGTGCCATTGGGCCACCTTGGACGGTTCGCGCAGCATCGTCCAGACCTGCGGCGCGTCAGCATTGATCACAACGCTCAGATTGTTAGTCATAGCCCCGAATGTACAACCCCTGCCCGGCGCCGGGTAGGGGGTATTTGTCCACCCTGGAGTTCAGGAGCGGACGGCCTCAAGTTCGTTGCTGATGCGGCGCTCGAGCTCGCCGGGCAGGATGGTCTCGGAGCCTCCGTGTGCCCGCAGGAACAACAGGGATTCGAGCCGCAGCAGCCGCCATTCGCGCTCTGCCTCGTGGTTGGAGTTATCGATGGACCGGAAGATTTCCTTGTCGTACAGGTTGGGCTCGTTGAGCGAGCGCTGCCGCACCTTGGCGGCCATCCGGGCCTTGAAGGGGTCCGTTTCCTGGTTTTCCGGGGTGCGGAGCAGCTTTTCGTAGACCTCGGCCCGCGCTTCCTGGCCGTTCTGCCGGCAAATGTAGCTGGAGAGCGCCAGGGAGGCTTCCACGGAGGCCCACCGGCCGGGGTTCCCGTCATAGGGCAGCACGTTGAGCAGGTCCGCTACGGCCAGGGAACCGTCCGAGTCCTTGAGGGTGATGAAGAGTTCGTGGGCGAGGTCGCTAAGGTCTTTCAGGCAGCTGCCGGACTTGAAGTTAACCCCCTTCGCCAGCCGGTCGGCCAGCAGCAGCACACCTTCCGCGTCCGGGTGGGCTTCGGCCGCGGCTTCCACCACAGACTCCGGCGTCCCCTTCGGCGCCGGGATCAGGGCAAGTTCCTCTTCACCGGGGCCGGTGACCGCCGGCGGGACAGCAGGCAGGGGTGGCACGACGACGGCGGGAGCAGCAGGTGCCGCAGCCGCCCCTCCGCCGGGCTGCACCAGCCCGGCCTCCTTAGCGGGTCCCGCTTCCCCGGCGGCGCCAACGGCCCCGGCAGTGCCCGCCACCACGGCGGGGGTGGCCTGCAGCGGAAGCTGCGTGACGCCGTCGAACGCTCCGTCCACCACAGTCACCGACGTGCCCACGGCGATGCGCAAGGTGCCTCCGCCGGACAGGCTGGCGAGGACCAGCGCGGGCGCGCCGAAATCGTCCTGCTCAAGCTCAACCTGGCGGATTTCCGCTGTCCGCTCACCGTCCGGCAGCAGGATGTGGCTGCCGGTGGTCAGAGATCCAGCCTGCTGTTCGCTGTAGTTCCGGGCGGCTGGTGTTTCGGTCATGGGAGTCCTTAAGTTCTCTTGCGGTCCGCCCTACAGTCTACAAAGGAGGGCGCCGGAAGTCGGGGACGCCGGGTGCTGCCGAGGGTGTCAGAACCCTACGCCCGCGAAGGCAAGCGCCTGCCGGATCAGGCCGCCGCGCCCCCCGCTGAACTCCATCTGTACGCCGGGGCTCAGGACTTCCTCGGGGGTCATCCAGGTCAGCTCCAGGGCGTCCTGGCGCGGTTCGCATTCGCCCGTTACAGGGATGACGTAGGCCAGGGACACGGCGTGTTGCCGCTCATCAGTGAAGCCGGTCTGGGACGGGGCAGGGAAGTACTCCGCCACCGTGAAGGGGACGGGGCTGATGGGCAGCTGCGGAAACGCCAGCGGGCCAAGGTCCTTTTCCATGTGCCGGAGAAGGGCTGCCCGGATGGTTTCGCGGTAGATGACGCGCCCGGACACCAGCGAACGGACCATGGTGCCGTCCTCGTCGGCCTGGAGCAGGGTTCCCACTTCGTTGACGAAACCCAGCGGATCGAGCCGGACCGGCACAGCCTCCACGTACACCATGGGCAGCCGCCCGCGCGCCTCAAAAAGGTCTTCTTCGGAGAGCCAGCCGGGATTCGGGTCAGGTGTGCGCACGTTCATGCTTAAGTTCTACCCCATGGGACGGCGCCCGGAGACCCACACCGCCCCCGGCACGTGGTCCGCGCCGGACCCGGCGTCCGGGTTGGCCACGTGGAGGGTGCTGCCAAAGGCCTCCTCCGTCACGGTTGCCTCAAACCCCGCGGAGGCGAGGCGTGCCCGCAATGGTTCCAGGCCGCCGTCGTACTCAAAACCCAGGCCGGACCGGGGCGTGCCCGCGGCCGGACGCACCAGAAGCACCCCTCCGTTTTTGGCCGTGAAGTCGGCGGTTTCGTCAGCGTCAGGCACCGGGCGGGGACGGGCGCCAATATGCTGCAGGGTCCGTGTTGCCGAGGCTGTGTCCTCCGTAAACCAGACCCCGACGACGGCCAGGGCCGGGTCAGCGTCGGCGCACTGGGCCGTGTGGACGGCCTTGTCGGCCAGGAAAGTGAATCCGTCCGGTGCTGTGATCCGGCAGGTTTCGCCGTGGCCCGCCGTAATGATTTCCGCGGGGGTGGTTCCAGCATCCCGGGCCGAGAGGTTGGTGCGGCGGGCGAACTCCGCAAGGTCACCCACCTCCACTGCGAATGCGGTGGTTCCGTCCTCGACTGCTCCGTCCGGAACGGCGTGGAGGGCAAGGCGGCCCGAACCGGCGTCGAACACCTGCCACCCGGGCTCATTTTCGGTGCGGACCATGCCCAACTCGGTGAGCAGCAGCTCCCAGACATCGGTCCTGGACGTGAAATGGAGCGGTCGGACACGCAGCATGGTCTTTCCTTTTGTTCGGTGAAGCGGGCGTAAGGCCATGGTGCCACGGCCGGTGTCTGCCGGGGAGGGGTTGTGCCGTCCCGGGTCACAGGCAGAATAGGGCCATGGCTGTTGAACTCGAGGAACTGCTGGTGCCGGACGCCGCCGCCTGGCGCGGCTGGCTGGAGGAAAACCACAAGACCAGCCGTGGCGTGTGGCTGGTCCTGCATAAAAAGGGCGGGCAGGTCACGGCGCTGGACTATGCGGCGGCGCTGGATGAGGCGCTGTGCTTCGGCTGGATCGACGGCCAGGGCAAGAGCCGGGACAGCGAAACATCACTGCAGCGGATGACGCCGCGTGGTCCCAAAAGCCCGTGGTCTGCCCGGAATGTCGGCCATGTGGCCCGGCTGGACGCCGAGGGCCGGATGACAGACGCCGGCTGGGCAGCCGTGAATGCCGCCAAGGCGGACGGCCGCTGGGACAAGGCGTATGACGGGCAGGCCACGGCCGAGGTTCCAGCGGATCTGGCCGCCGCCATCGCCGCCGTTCCGGCCGCCCAGTCGATGTTCGATGTCCTCACCAAAACCAACCGGTTCGCCCTGATTTACCGGACCAACTCTGTCAAGCAGGCCGCCACCCGCGAACGGAAAATTGCCGGATTCGTGGAGATGCTGGCCCGCGGCGAGACGCCATACCCGCAGAAGAAGCGGCCGGCCGGGATGTAACAGTAATTGGGTCCTGGCGTGTGAACGCGTAGGGTTGATGGTTCACTTGCGCTGATGCCGCCTCCTCATCCGGGGGGCGGCATTTGTGTGTTCGGCGACGGAACGAAACCCATGATCCGCAAATCCTTCAAAACTCCCCGCGCTTTCCCGGGCCGCCCTTGGTGGTGGGCAGCCGCGGCGGCCGCTGCCGCCCTGGTGGTGGTCCTCTCCCTGGTCCTGTCCGGCAACGCCGGTTCCGGGGCAGGCGCCAAGGCCGGCCATGTCCTTGGCAGCGTCGCAGCTGCCCAGGCCGCTGCCCGGGAGCAGACGGGTGCCTACGCCTCGCTGTGGCTCAAGGGTAACGACCGGACGCTGGCGGAGCGCGGGAAGGACATACCTGCGGAGGGCGCGGAGGATGTGCGCAGCATCGAGTGCGGCAGCGGCTGGCTGGCCGGGGTCCGGATGGACGGCCAGGTTTTCCTGCGCAGCAGCACAGCGGACGCCGTGCGGCAGGATACGGAGGAGGTGCAGCTTCCGGAATGCATCAGTTCCGAGGCGCGGGACGCCCTGCTCGCGGACCTGGGCGAGGAGCGGACCTGGCCTGCGGCCGATGCGGCCCAACTGCAGGCTCCTGCCGGGAACCCCGGGTACCGCCCGGCTTACCACCTCACCCCCGAGCAGCGGTGGATGAACGATCCGCAGCGCCCGTTCTTCCTGGACGGGCTGTGGCATTACTACTACCTCTACAACGCCGACTACCCCGAAGGGAACGGCACCGAGTGGTTCCACGCCACCAGCGCGGACCTGGTCCACTGGAAGAACGAAGGCGTGGCCATCCCCAAGTTCCGTAACGGGCTGGGGGACATCGAAACCGGGTCAGCCATCGTGGACACCGAAGGTACGGTCGGCTTCGGCAAAGGCGCGGTGGTGGCGATCCTTACCCAGCAGCACGACGGCGTCCAGCGCCAGTCCATGTTCTACTCCACGGACAACGGGTACAGCTTCACCAGCTACGACGGGAATCCCGTGATGGAGAATCCCGGCGCGGAGCACTGGCGCGATCCCCGGATTGTGCGCGACGAGGCCAACAACCAGTGGCTGATGCTGCTTGCAGAAGGCCACAAGATTGGCTTTTACACGTCGCAGGACCTGAAGCAGTGGAAGTACGTTTCCGGCTTTGAGCGCGAGGGCCTGGGCGTCCTCGAATGCCCTGACTTCTTCCAGCTGGACATCGATGGCGACCCGGCACGGCGCACCTGGGTGCTGGCTGCCAGTGCCAACGGCGCCGCGGACGGCCGGACCACCGGGCTGGCGTACTGGACGGGCAGCTGGGACGGCAAGGGATTCACGGCAGACGATGGCCACCAATGGCTCGACGCCGGATCTGACTTCTATGCCGCCGTGACCTGGGACGACCCGCGGCTGACCGACGGGCAGCGCAAGTCCTCCCGGCACGCGATCGGGTGGATGAACAACTGGGCCTACGCCCGCGAGCTGCCCACCAGGGACTGGTTCGGTGCAGCGTCAGTGGTGCGGGACATCCGTCTGGAGTCCGACGGCGGGCGGCTGGCCTTGGTGTCCACGCCCACCCCCGCCCTCAAATCCTTGGAGGGTGCCCCGACGCCGATACCGGCTGGACTGCTCCGGGACGGGCCTGGCGCTCCGCTGTCCATTCCGGCCAGCGGAGCGTTCAAGGTGGATGTTGAGCTTGGGAAGCCGGAATCGGGGAAAGGCGAAGCCCGTGTGCTCCTGCAAAGCGGCGGCAGGACCTATGCCACCGTCGGCTACGACTTTGCGACCGGCAAAGCTTTTGTTGCCAGGGACGGCGACGACGTTGCCGGCGCCCCGCGCCCTGACGCAGGCAGCGATAAGGCCGCGGGGCGCGACACGTACAGCCAGGTCCAGGCGTCGGATGGCGGCCCGGGAAGTGGAGCCGTCCGCCTGACGACCTACGTGGACAGGTCCTCGGTGGAAGTGTTTGTGGATGGCGGCAGGCAGAGCCTCACCTCGCTCGTCTTCCCGCCATCGGGCACCCAAGAGGTGCGCGTCACGGCGGCGGGCGGTCCCGTGAGCGTCAAAAGCGGCACAGTTACACCGCTCGCGGGAATCCGCTGAGGCGCAGCCCAGTCAGGGTTCGATGGGAAACGCCACGCCTTCGCCTACCACGCGAAGGCACAGCTCCATTCCGGGCCGGGCGATGGACGCGTTCCAGTGCCGGATGGTGATGATCTCGCCCCCGCCCGGGTACCTGTGGTCTGCGCCGCCGGCAAGCTCGGGCGGAAGCGCCAGCTTCAGCCGCACCGTGGTTTCCGGGCCGAAGTAGTCCGTGTCCACCACAACGCCGCGGATGGGGCTGTCCTCGGCAATCCGGATCTGTTCGGGCCGGAGCATCAGCTGCACCCGGCCCTGGGCAGGCGGCCGGCGGACAGGAATCCCGCCCAGGGAACACGTAGCCAGCGAACCTTCCATCCAGGCGTCGAGGATGACGGCGTCTCCCAGGAACTCTGCGGTGGCGCGGTCGGCCGGGCGGGTGTACACCACAAAGGGGTTGCCTGTCTGGGCCAGTTTCCCGCCGCGCATCACCGCCACCTGATCGGCGAAGGACAGGGCCTCGGCCTGGTCGTGGGTTACCAGGATGGTGGTGACGCCCGTTTCGGCCAGGACCTGGGCCACAGCCCTGCGGGTGGCTACCCGGAGGCCGGCATCAAGGGCGGAAAACGGCTCATCGAGGAGCATCAGTTCGGGTTCGCGTGCCAGCGCGCGGGCAAGGGCCACCCGCTGCTGCTGCCCGCCGGAAAGCTGGTGCGGGCGGCGCTTCGCCATGTCCGGATCCAGGGACACCATCTCCAGCAGTTCACCCACCCTGCCGGCGACGCCCCGGCGGCCTCCGGAGAGCTTTGCCGGATCCAGTCCGAACGCCACGTTCTGGGCCACTGTCAGGTGCGGGAAGAGTGCCCCGTCCTGCGCCACATAGCCGATCTTCCGCTTATGTGCCGGCACCCAGACACCATCACCGGCCACTGTGCTGCCGTTCAGCGCGATGCTGCCGGCCAGCGGGTGCTCGAAGCCCGCTATCAGCCGCAGGAGCGTGGTTTTGCCCGATCCGGAGGGACCAACTATTGCCGTGGTTCCGCCCTTGGCCACCAAAAGGTTCACCCCCCGCAGGACGTCCTGCGAGCCGAAGTTTTTGGTGACACCGGCGATCTCCAGGTGTGTGTTGGTGCTGGCTGCCACGGACGGGGCGATCCTTGGCTCCGGCAGCCGTGAGGTGGATTGTGCTGTCACTGTCCGGCCACTTTCTTGGACTGTTGGAAAAGGAGGTACGTCATGGGTGCCGAGAGCAGGATCATCAGCAGCGCATAGGGCGCGGCTCCCGCGTAGTCGATCTCGCTGCTCTTGCTCCAGAACTCGGTGGCCAGGGTGCGCGTCCCGTTGGGGGACAGCAGCAGCGTGGCGGTGAGCTCGTTGGTGATGGCAAGGAAAACCAGGGCGGCGCCGCCGGCAGCGGCAGGTGCGGTCAGCCGCAGGGTGACCCGAAGGAACGCGGCCAGCGGTGGCTTGCCCAGGGACTGCGCAGCCTCGTCCAGCTCCTTGGGTGCCTGGGCGAGCCCTGCCCGCAGGCTCACCAGGGCGCGCGGGAGGAACAACAGCACGTAGGCCGCCACCAGTACGCCGGCGGTCTGGTAGATGCCCGGAACCACGCGGATGCTGACGGTGACAAAGGCCAGGCCCACCACGATGCCAGGCATTGAGCTGGTGACGTAGTTGGAGAGCTCCAGGGACTTGCTGAACCAGCTCGGGTGGCGGACCGCGAGGTAAGCCATCGGAAACCCCACAACCGTGGTGGCGGCCGCGCCGGCAAGCCCGTAGGCCAGGGTTGTGGTGAGTGCGGGCAGGAACTCCGCAGCCGCCCATACAGGCGCGCCTCCCAGGGCAGTCCAGCGCAGGACGAAGAACAGGGGAAGCCCCACGGCGAGCAGGGTCAGCGCCAGCAGGAAGGCCTGGGCGGGAAGCTGGTATCCGCGCAGCGGCAGCCGCAGTGCCTTGGCCTGCGCACCGGGCCCCACCCGGGCGTACCTGGCCGAGCCGCGGCTGCGGACTTCGGCCAGCAGCAGGAGCAGGCAAAAGAACACCAGGACGCTGGCCAGCATGTTGCCCGCGGCGCCGTTGAACGTGGACTGGTACTGCACCATGATCGCGGTGGTAAAGGTATCGAAGCGGATCATGGCGAATGCCCCGTACTCAGCCAGCAGGTGGAGCCCCACCAGCAGGGCGCCGCCGGTCATGGCGATGCGGAGCTGGGGGAGCACCACCCGGAAGAACGTGGCCCAGTTGCCCAGGCCCAGCGCCGCCGCCGACTGCTCGATGGCGGGGTCCAGCCGGCTCAGGGACGCGGCAGCGGGAATGTACACCAGGGGGAAGTAGGACAGCGTCGCAATGAGTAAGCCGGAGCCCAGGCCGCCCAGGGACGGCACCGCCGAGACCCAGCCGTAGCTGTTGACGAAGGCCGGGATGGCCAGCGGCGCGGCCAGGAGCACTGCCCAGACCCGGTGCCCGCGCAGCGTTGTGCGTTCCACCAGCCAGGCGCCGGCCACCCCCAGGAGGAGGCACAGCGGCACCGTAATGACGGTGAGCAGCAGCGTGTTGAGCAGCAGTTCGAGCACCCTGGGCCGGAAAATCAGGCCGACGGCGGTGTCCCACCCGGTTGCCGCGGTCATGTACGCCACGTACCCCAGGGGCACGAGGGAGAAGAAGGCGATCAGTACGGCCAGGACGGACACCGCTGAAACGCCGAAAGGCGGGCGGGGCTGCTTGCCCCGGCCCGCCGTCGTCGTGCCCTTCCCTGATGGGGGAGCCGATAGATCGGTGCTCACGGTATTAGAGGAGTCCGGCCTTGGTCATCAGATCGGTGACCTTCGTGGAGTTCAGCTTGGCTGCATCAACCGTGGGGGCCTGCAGGTCCTTGATGGGAACCAGTTTGTCGTTGGCGGCAACCTCCGACGCAATGGCGTACTCGAAGGAGGTGCCGTTCTTCAGGACTTCCTGGCCCTTCTTGCCGGTGATGAACTTCAGGAACTGCTGGGCAGCTTCGGCGTTCTTGGAAGACTTCAGCACGCCGCCGCCGGAAACGGACAGGAAGGCGCCCGGGTCCTGGTTCTTGAAGTAGTACGGAGCGACGTTCTGCGAGTTCTCGCCGGTCTTGGCCTGGTCACCGTAGTAGTAGTAGTGGTAGATGAGGGCTGCATCCACTTCGCCGGCGTTGACTGCCTTCATGGCCGTGCTGTTGCCCTTGTAGGCCTTGAAGTTTTCCTTCATGCCCTTGAGCCATTCCTCAGTGGCGGCCTCGCCCTTGAGTTCGAGCAGTGCCGAAACGATGGCCTGGAAGTCGGCGCCGGTGGGCGAAGCAGCCCACTTGCCCTTCCACTCCGGGTTGGCCAGGTCAAGCATGGACTTGGGGAGCTTGTCCTCGGTGAGCTTGTTCTTGTCGTACACCAGGACGGTGGAGCGGGCGGCGATGCCGGTCCACTTGCCGGTGGAGGGAGCGAACTCTGCGGGGACCTGCTTGAGGGTTTCTTTGTCAACGTCGGCAAAGAGGCCCGCGTTTTCGACCTGCGTCATGGCGGGGGAGTTCTCAGTGAGGAACACATCCGCCGGGGACGCGGCGCCTTCCTGGATGATCTGGTTGGACAGCTCGGTGTCCGAACCCTGGCGCATGGTGACCTTGATGCCGGTCTCGGCCGTGAAGGCGTCGATCCATTCCTTGGTCAGGCTTTCATGCTGGGCGTTGTATACGGTGATGCCGCCCGACTCTGCTGCTTCGGATGTTCCATTGGCTGCGGGGGTGCCACTGCCGCCACAGGCGGACAGGCCGAGGGCGGCGCTGGCGGCGAGTGCGATGCCGGCCAGGGCGCGGTTGCGGATCTTCATTAAGGAGCTGCTTTCTGGGGAAAAGTCTCGGGGAACGAAGCCCCCATGGGCTTTCGGAGAAGATGCCCACGCAAGGAACTGTAGGGTAGGCAAACCTAAGAATATAGCCGGAAGGGGCCATTTGTGACGAGGCTCTCAAAAATTACGTGACTATGGCGTGACTTAATTCCGGAATCTTGACTCCACTGACGCCGCCGCTTCCAACGTCATCCATGCCTGGAGTTGGGTGGACAGCTCCACGGCGTTTCCGGGCGGGTACAGCCGGTCCGCCGGCTGGTCCGCATGCATCGAAAAAATGCTTGCAGCATGTCCGGGGCTGCCGGCCTCGGTGCTGTCCACAGGGCGCCGTCCGGTCCAAAAAGCAGCTGCCGTGTTCCTGACCAGCCCGGCCGCTGCTTCCCGTGTACCCGCCGGCAGCCGGCTGTCCGCAGCAGCCAGGGCCAGGTACCGGCACAGGATCCCGGTAAAGAGCCCGCCGTCGCCCGTTCCTTCACAGCGAAGGACCGGGCCGGCCACGCCTGATTCACCTGCCGGAACAGTCAGGCGGCGCTCCACCGCTGCCACCAGTGCAGCCGCCCTGGCAAGGTTCGCCTCACCGCCCAGCTCAAGGAGTGCGCCCAGGACCGGGCCCTGGTTGTAGGTGTAGATAGCCCGCTCGATCACCACATTCCCGTCCGGGCCGAGCCGGGCGCCGTCAAGGTACAGGCCCTGCTCCTTGTCCAAGAGGGTCGCATTTAGCCAGTCCAGCAGCTGTTGCGCCTTGGTCGGCTGTCCCGTGCGGGCATAGAAGAGGGCCACGGGGGCGGTGGCCGGGGTGTTCTTGAAATCGCGTTTCTTGCTCCAATAGGAACCGCCGCCCAGGTCGTCGGTGCACGCCGCATCGAACTGGAGGGTGAGGGTCCTGCGGACGGCCTCGTTGCGCCGCCGCCCCGGCCGGCGCGTCTCCTCCGCGAGTGTGTCCAGCCGAAGGGTGGCCAGGGCAAGCCAGGCCATGTCGTCGTAGTAGTTGTTGACGAATGTCAGGGCGTTGCGCAGCCGGATCCCGGTCACCAGCCGGGAGGCGAGCCTTCCAGCACTGGGATGCTCCGGGCCGTTGAACCTAGCGGCGGGGGTGGCGGCGTTGCCCAGTTCCCGGCGGCCCGCATCCACCAGGCAGTCAACGTAGTGGGCCTGCCACCAGTAGTGCCAAGGCTGGAGCAGTTTGCCCTTCACGTCGTCGCGCCAGCCGGGAACCGGCCACTGCACGGCGCCAAGATGTGTGCCCGGCAAGAAGAACAGCCTCCTGCCAAAGAGTGCGGTGACTGACCGGGCGGCCTCGTTGGCCCTTTCGTGCCAGTCAGCAGGAGTGGAAGCATCCGCGGAAGTCATGGCATCCACCCTAGCCGCGCCCACGGCAGCGCCGGGCAACGCCGGATGGTGCGCGGGCGGGGTAATTTCAGTTAACATTCACTAACTAACGCTTCGTGGACTTCGGCCGGAGCGCGCGCACATCAAGGAGGATGTATGGACGTCACAGGCAGCGTTGCGCTGATCACGGGAGGTGCCTCGGGTCTGGGCGCAGCTACTGCCCGCAGGCTGTTCGGCGCCGGAGCCTCGGTGGTTCTTGTTGACCTTCCATCCTCTGCCGGTGAAGCGTTTGCCGCGGAGCTGAACGGCGGAACAGCAGACAGCGGCGAAACGGATCAGTCCGCCGTCTTTGTCCCCGCGGACGTCACCAACGAAACGCAGGTGCAGGCCGCCGTCGACGCCGCCCAGGAGCTGGGCCCGCTCCGCATCGTGGTGAACTGCGCCGGCATTGCCACCCCGGGCAAGGTGCTGGGCCGGGATGGCGTGCTTCCCCTGGAGGCGTTCAACCGGGTCATCCAGGTCAACCTCCTGGGGACCTTCAACGTGCTCCGGCTGGCCGCGGCAGCCATGGTGTCCACCGAGCCCGTCACCTCGGAACTGGGCGGACCCGAACGCGGCGTCATCATCAATACCGCCTCGGTAGCAGCTTTTGAAGGGCAGATCGGGCAACCCGCCTACGCGGCCTCCAAAGGTGCCGTGGCGGCGATGACCTTGCCTGTTGCACGGGAGCTGGCGCGCTCGCTGGTGCGGGTGGTCACCATCGCACCGGGGATTTTCGAAACACCCATGATGGCGGGCCTGCCGCAAGAAGCCCAGGATTCGTTGGGCGCCCAGGTGCCGCACCCCTCGCGGCTGGGCAAGCCTGCCGAGTACGCGAACCTCGTGGCGCATATCGTGGACAACGCGATGCTGAACGGCGAAACCATCCGGCTGGACGGCGCCATCCGGATGGGACCGAAATGACCCTTCCTAAAACTGACGCGTTGCCGTCGGCGGATTTTTTCGCCGTCGAATCCCTGCTGAACCAGGCGGAGCGGGACAAGCTGGCTGAATTGCGGGAGTTCCTGGCCGCGGAAATCGCTCCCTATGCCGGCGACTGGTGGAACAAAGCGGAATTTCCCGCGCACATCCTGCCCAAACTCGCGGCCCTGCAGCTGAGCACCCCTGCGCAGCGGGGATACAGCCACCTGTTCGCCGGCCTGGTGATCGCCGAGATGACGCGGGTGGACACGTCCATTGCCACGTTCTTCCTGGTCCATCACGATCTCTTCGTTGAGTCGCTGTACGCCTTCGGCAGCCCCGGCCAGAAGCGGCGGCTGCTGGACGACGCCGCAAACCTGCGGATCACCGGCGCGTTCGCCCTCACCGAACCGAACCATGGTTCTGACGTGGCAGGCGGCATGGAGACGCGCGCCCGGCGGATTTCTTCCGCAACAGGCAGAACGGACGACGGCGGAGACACCTGGGTGCTGAACGGTGCCAAGCGGTGGATTGGCAACGGGACGTTCTGCGACTACATGCTGGTGTGGGCGCGGGACGAGGCGGACGGTTCGGTGCGGGGCTTCATTGTTGATGCCACCCTGCCGGGGGTTACCCGGACGCGGATCGAAAACAAGATCGCGCTGCGGACCGTGCAGAATGCCGACATCGTCTTTGACGACGTCCGGGTAGCTGAGGCGGACCGCTTCGCCGCCATCAGCAGTTTTGATGACACCAACGAACTGCTGCGCGGCTCGCGCATCATGGTGGCCTGGCAGACGGTGGGCCAGCAGCTGGCGGCCTTCGACGTGGCCCGGCAGTACGCCGTGGAGCGCCAACAATTTGGCCGCCCGCTGGCACAGTTCCAGCTGGTCCAGCAGCAATTGGTGACCATGCTTGGCAATGCGGTGGCCAGCATGGGCATGATGGCCGGGCTTGCCAGGCTGCAGGATGCCGGCGCCGCGGACATGCCGCAGGTGGCGCTCGCGAAGTCCTACTTGAGCGCGCGGATGCGTGAGACCGTGGCCCTGGGCAGGTCAATCCTGGGCGGAAACGGCATTGTCACCGACTACCGGATGGCGAAGATCTTCTCGGACGCCGAGGCCATCTACACGTACGAAGGATCGTTCGAGATCAACACCTTGATCGTGGGGCGGGCCATTACCGGACTTTCGGCCATTGTCTGACCTTCCGGTGGTTGAGCCGGTCGGATTTCGACGGGCTCAATCACCGGATTCCTCAGGCTCACTCACCGGGGTACGGCTGCATCTCGCCGGCCTCCACGCGCACGTCCAGTGAGTTGTTCTTCACCGGCATGGGGCAGGTCCCATAGGGCGTGAAGGCGCTGGGGTAGTTGATGGCCCGGTTGAAATCGAGGACCACGGATGCGTTTCCGGCTGCGTCGTGCCGCGGCCGGGGCATGGTGAGCTTGCGCCAGTCGTCGGTGGTTTCGCCGTTGGTTTCGTCGTGGAACGTGACAGTCAGGGCCCCGAGCTTTTCCTCCTCCGCCTGCAGCCGCATTTCGTGCGGACTCCCCGGCACACGGAACACCACTTCGCCCACGGTGCGGTGGATGCCGTCCACCAGCGGGTTGGCAGTGGCGATCGGAATGTTTACGGGCTCCGCATAGGGCTCGAACCGGCCAGTAATTTCCCAGTCCGGGTTGTAGGGGTAGGTGGGAACGCCCTGGAATTCGGTGAAAACGGGGGATTCCGAGTCCCTGGTCCGGATGGCGTAGCGGCCGCCCCGCATGGCCAGCTCAACCACCACCCGGACGCCGGCCTTACCGCCGAACTGGACCCACATCAGTGATTCTTCGTCGGCGAGTGACGCCGTTATGGTCCCAGCCACCGATTGCCCTGTCTCCACCAGCGTCAAACCGTCCGCGGGCACTGCGGTGAGTGACGCCGTCGTACCGTCCGTGGACCAGAGGCCGGGCACCAGGTCGAGGGCGGCCGGAGAGTCTTCAAGCCACTGGAAGGAGGTGAGGGTCAGCCAGCCGTGGCGGGCGGCCAGGGCCTTGTCCCGGTTGTCGCGGAAGCGCTGCCAGCGTTCCACCTTGGCGGCTGGAATGGTGTTCATGGTTCCCTTCGGAGGTTCGTTATGCCCCGGCTACAACGGCACTGTACCGGCTTTCATTCCGGAGAACGCGGCTCCTGGATGCCAACCCCGAGGCTGTCCGCACTGTTGAATAGTGGCGTGGACATCCTGGGAGCAATAAGCACTGACTGGCTCAAAGCCCTGACCTGGATCGCTGCCCTGGTGTGCGGGGCGGCGATGCTTGCCTGGCGGCGGCGCCGGCCGGACCAGGCGCTGCTGGCAGCCTTGCTGGTGTTTATCGCCGCGAGCGTGGGCGCCGGAATTTACGTCCTGAACCACGTGGGTGACCAGCGGTGGGGCAGCACCGGGCAGGAAGTCCGGCCGCCCAATCTAACTCAGGCCCCGGTGGTGGGGGACTTCCTGAAGCCGCTGCAAGGGGCCCTCGGCGACATGGCGGACGGCGTTAACGGCTTTATGGACTTCCAGTCCGCGCTTCCGGTGGCTCTCGACTTTTTCGCCGCGGCCGGCTGGGCCTTTGCAGCGTGCGTGCCGGTGGGCCTGCTGGTCCTGGCCGCCAGCATGCGGGCGGCCAGGCGGCGTAATGCCGAACTCACCGCCTATGGCAGCGAATTGGCGGCTCTGCGGGCGGAACTTGAGCGTGTGAAGCGGCACGTAGGTTACCCGGCAGATGACATTATCTGAGACGGATTCCCCGGTGACGCCGCGCTGCGGGTAGCATCTTTAGCTAGTAACGTGGCTCACAGTATCCAGCGCAGTGTACGAGCCCGGTCCGAAACCCTCGAAAGATAGCTTCCATGGCTCACACTGCAGCACATCCCGAATCAGACCTTGCCTCCGAACTGAGGGCAGACGTCCGCCGTGTCTCCACCCTCCTCGGCGAATCCCTGGTCCGCCAGCACGGGCCTGAGCTCCTGGACCTGGTAGAGCAGGTCCGCCTCCTCACCAAGGAATCCAAGGAAGCCGCCCGCGGCGGCGCCGATGCCACCGGCCCCTGGAGCGCGCACGACGTCGTGGCCCAGGTCCGCGAGCTCCTCGGTTCCCTGCCCATCGAGCAGGCCACGGACCTGGTACGTGCCTTCGCTTTCTACTTCCACCTCGCCAACGCCGCCGAGCAGGTCCACCGGGTGCGGGGCCTGCGGACCCGCGCGGAGAAGGACGGCTGGCTGGCCAAGACCGTCAACGAGATCGCCGCCCAGGCCGGGCCCAGCGTCCTCCAGGAAGTAGTGAACGGGCTTGATGTGCGGCCTATCTTCACCGCCCACCCCACCGAGGCCTCCCGCCGTTCGGTGCTGGACAAGATCCGCAAGCTCTCCGACGTCCTGGCCCAGCCCACGGCCGAAGGGACCACAGCCCGCCGCCGCCAGGACCGCCAGCTGGCTGAAATCATCGACCAGATGTGGCAGACCGACGAACTCCGCCAGGTCCGGCCCACCCCGGTGGATGAAGCCCGGAACGCCATCTACTACCTGGGCGGCATCCTCACCGACGCCATGCCCGAAATGCTGGCCGAATTCTCCGAACTGCTGGGCGAGCACGGCGTCAGCCTGGCGTCCAAGGAAGCCCCCATCCGGTTCGGGTCCTGGATCGGCGGCGACCGCGACGGCAACCCCAACGTCACCGCGGCAGTGACCCGGGAAATCCTGCAGATCCAGAACCAGCACGCGGTCCGGATCAGCATCGCCATGATCGACGAACTGATCTCCATCCTCTCCAACTCCACAGCGCTCGCCGGCGCGGACCAGCAACTGCTCGAGTCCATCGACGCGGACCTGAAAAAGCTGCCCGGCCTGGACCGCCGTGTCCTTGAACTGAACGCGCAGGAGCCCTACCGGCTGAAGCTCACCTGCATCAAAGCCAAACTCATCAACACCGGCAAACGCGTGGCCGCAGACTCCAACCACGAGCACGGCCGGGACTATAACGGCACCGACGAACTCCTGGCGGACCTCGAGCTGCTGGAACTCTCGCTCCGCAACCACTCGGCGTCGCTCGCCGCGGACGGTGCCCTGGCCCGCGTCCGCCGCGCCATCGCCTCCTTCGGCCTGCACCTGGCCACCCTGGACATCCGCGAACACGCCGACCACCACCACGACGCCGTGGGCCAGCTGATGGACCGGATCGGCGGCCCCGGCCTCCGGTACGCCGAGCTCAGCCGTGAGGAACGCTTCGAGGTGCTCGGTTCCGAGCTTGCCTCCCGCCGTCCGCTGTCCGGCCACCCGATCAAGCTCGACGGCGCCGCTGACGGCACGTACGACGTCTTCCGCGAGATCCGCCGTGCCCTGCGCACGTACGGTCCGGATGTCATCGAGACGTACATCATCTCCATGACCCGCGGCGCGGACGACGTCCTCGCCGCCGCCGTCCTGGCGCGCGAAGCCGGCCTGGTGAACCTTTTCGGCGAAAAGCCCTACGCGAAGATCGGGTTCGCGCCGCTGCTGGAAACGGTGGAGGAGCTCCGCGCCTCGGCCGAAATTGTGGACCGGCTGCTGTCCGATCCGTCCTACCGCGAACTGGTGCGGCTGCGCGGGGACGTCCAGGAGATCATGCTGGGCTACTCGGACTCCAACAAGGAATCCGGCGTGATGACCAGCCAGTGGGAGATCCACAAGACCCAGCGCAAGCTGCGGGACGTGGCTGCCAAGCACGGCGTCCGCGTCCGCCTGTTCCACGGCCGCGGCGGATCCGTGGGCCGCGGCGGCGGACCCACCTACGACGCCATCCTGGCCCAGCCCAACGGTGTGCTCGAAGGCGAAATCAAGTTCACCGAGCAGGGCGAAGTCATCTCGGACAAGTACTCACTGCCCGAACTGGCCCGCGAAAACCTCGAGCTGTCCCTCGCCGCCGTGCTGCAGGGTTCGGCCCTGCACCGGGATCCCCGGACCTCCGCGGACCAGCGCGAACGGTACGGGCACGTGATGGAAACCATTTCCGATGCCGCGTTTGACCGATACCGGAAGCTGATCGATGATCCGGACCTGCCGGCGTACTTTATGTCCTCCACCCCGGTGGAGCAGCTGGGCTCGCTGAATATCGGCTCCCGCCCCTCAAAGCGCCCGGATTCCGGTGCGGGCCTTGGCGGCCTGCGCGCCATCCCGTGGGTGTTCGGCTGGACCCAGTCCCGCCAGATCGTGCCCGGCTGGTTCGGCGTCGGCTCAGGGCTCAAGGCCGCCCGCGAGGCCGGCAACACCGCCCAACTGGTGGACATGTGGGAGAACTGGCATTTCTTCCGGTCGGTGCTGAGCAACGTGGAGATGACGCTCGCCAAAACGGACATGGACATCGCCGGATACTACGTGTCCACCCTGGTCCCGGAAGGCCTGCACCACATCTTCCGGGCCATCCGGGAGGAGTACGAGCTGACCGTGGCCGAGGTCCAGAACCTCACCGGTGAACGGCTGCTCCTGGACGCCCAGCCCACGCTCAAGCGCTCCCTCGAGATCCGCGACCAGTACCTCGATCCGATCAGCTACCTGCAGGTGGAACTCCTGCGCCGCGTCCGCGCCGAAAGCGGCACCATCAGCGAAGGCGAGATCGATGAACGCCTCCAGCGGGCCATGCTGATTACTGTCAATGGCGTGGCAGCAGGCCTCCGCAACACCGGGTAACTACCAACGCTCTCTCACTTGATGCGGCTTTTTCCTTATCGCTCTCTCACTCAGGAGAGAGGGATAAGAATTTCCCGACATTAAGTGAGAGAGGGTCTGGGTAGGGTTGAAGGCATGCCTTCGTTCCAGACCCGCCTGAAGATCACCGGGCTGCGCCCCGGCAACCCGCCCGAAGCCGTGATGGACGCAGCGGTGGAGGCGCTGGGAACGCGGCACCACGTGGAGTCCAACCAGCTGCAGATTGCCGGCGGCGTCCCGCAGCTGAACCTGCGCTTCCTCGTGGAGGCGACCGAATACAGCGGCGAGAACCGCCAGGCGGTCGAATCGGCAGCCATGATGCGCGACGCCGTCGAACGCGTTGCGCTGACAGGTTCCCTCACGGTCCTGCGGCGCAGCCGCGGCCGCTGGATGCCGCTTTAGAACCGCTACGGCAGGGGCGGCTCGGGTTCTTCGACGACGGGGGACCGGTTGCCGCGGCGCCGCGTAACAATAATTCCGACGACGACGCCGATCACCAGCCCCAGCCCCACCCCGATCAGGGAGCTGGCCCAGAACGGCAGGCCGGTGGCCGATCCGGTGAAGTAGCCCAGGCCCACCAGCCAGCATGCCCAGAACAGGGCGCCGAGTCCGGCGCACAGGCTGAAGCCGCGGACGGAAACGTTGGCGATCCCCGCGGCAGCCGAGGTGGCCAGTCGTCCGCCGGGAATGAACCTGGCTCCGATAATGGCGCCGTAGGTGGAAGATCGCCCGGCCTTGGCCAGGGCTTCGTGGATCCCGGAATGGACGCGGCGGCCCCATCTCCAGCGGTCAAGGACGTGGCTCAGCCGGCGCCGGAACAGCTGGAACACCACCATGTCGCCCAGCCAGGACGCCAGGGCGGACAGTGCGACCACCAGGAACACGTTGGCCCGGCCGTCCGCGGACAGCGCTCCGCCGGTGATCACCACCATTTCGGACGGGATGGGCGGGAAGATGGCATCGCCCAGCACGACGGGGATGATCCAGAAATAGATGGCCGCCCCCCAGCTGTCAGCGCTGCCAAAGTCCATGGCCACAAGGTACCGCAGATTGGTCCTGCCGGGACCACAGGTTAACCACAGCGGTGCGTCCACGGGGCCTTTCCGCAGGTCAGCCGCCTGTGGCCTCGCTGAGCTGCAGGCCGCTGCGGTATTCCACCGGCTTTCCGGACATCGGGTCCACAAACCGGATGCCCCGGGCCAGGAGCTGCAGGGGTTTGCTGTAGTCGTCCGGAGCTTTGTCCAGCAGGTCCGGGTAGAAGGCATCGTTGATGATGCCCAGCCCGAGCGAGGCCATGTGCACCCGCAGCTGGTGGGTCTTGCCGGTGTGCGGCTCCAGCCGGTACAGGGCACGGCGGGGGTTATCAACGGGCCCGGCAGCGGCGGTGCCGGTGCCGGGCGCTGCAGGGCCGACGTCGAACGTTGCCAGCTGCTCAATCCGCGTCTCCGCGTTGGGCTCGCCCTCGATCACTTCGGCGAGCAGGTAGCTGCGCGACTTGGTCATCCGGTTGCGTACCACCACGGGAAATTCGACGCCCGGGTACCCCTCCGCAGGCTCGGCTGCGGACACGCACTCGTATTCCTTCTGGACTTGGCGCTTCTCAAAAAGCACCTGGTACTTGCCCCGGGTGTCCGGGTTGGTGGAGAACAGCAGCACGCCTGCGGTCATGCGGTCCAGCCGGTGCATGGGAATCAGGTCCGGAAGAGCCAGTTGGTTGCGCAGCCGCACCAGGGCGGATTCCTGGATGTAGGTCCCGCCGGGGGTGGTGGGCAGGAAGTGCGGTTTGTCCACCACCAGGAGGTGTTCGTCCTGGTGCAGGATGGACAGCTCCACGGGGATGCGGGTCTCGGGCGGCAGGGTCCGGTAGTACCAGATGAAGGTGTGGTCCGTCAGGGGAGTACCCCGGTCCAGGGGAACGCCGCCCTCGCCAACAATCTCCCCGGCGTCGAACCTGTCTTCGATGCCCTGCGGATCGATGTGGCCCCAGCGGTGCATCATGTAGTCCATCGCGGTGTCCCAGGGCCCCTCGCCGGGCAGGCGCAGGCGGGTCGCGTTCACGCCTTCGCGTACGGGGAGGGGGGATTGCATCACCGGACAATTCTACGTGGCGCGGCCCGATCATCGATCTAGGAACCGATGATAAAAAAGTTCTTGACAAAAAAAGTTGTCGGTTGGCAGACTTGAAGCATGTTGGACATAGCAGTCATCGAGGACCCCGCGGCGGCGGAAGCTTCCCTGGATCCCGTCCGGACGCGGATCCTGCACGAACTGTCGCATCCGGGCTCGGCCACGCAGATCGCAGTGAAGGTGGGGCTTCCCCGGCAGAAGGTCAACTACCACCTCAAGGCGCTCGAGCGTCACGGCCTGGTGGAGCTGGTGGAGGAACGGCGCAAAGGCAATGTGACCGAGCGGGTGCTCCAGGCCAGCGCGGCCTCCTACCTGATTTCACCGCAGGCCCTGTCCTCGGTATCGCCGGATCCGCACCGGTTTTCGGACCGCTTCTCAGCCTTCTGGCTGCTGGCACTTGCCGGCCGTATGGTCCAGGAGGTGGGCAGGCTGATCGCCGGCGCTGCCGCTGCCCGGCAGAAGCTGGCAACGTTCGCCATCGACGGCGAGATTACCTTCCGGACCGCCGCTGACCGTGCCGCTTTCGCGGAGGAGCTGGGCGTGGCCGTCACGCGGCTGGTGGACAAGTATCACGACGGCGGTGCCGGGGCGTCCGGCGGCAGGCGGCACCGGTTGGTGGTGGCGCTGCACCCCGTCCTCAAGTCAACAACTCTCAAAACGACCAAGGAAACGCCGGAAAGCCCGGAAATCCCTACAGCAAAGGAGCAGGACAATGACTGACAAGCGCGAATTCGAGATCGTCTACGACACCGAACTGCCCGGCACGCCGGAGCGGGTATGGGAGGCCGTGACTGCAGGGACTCCGGCCTGGATGTTCCCTACGGACCAGTGGCCGGACGTCAAAACCGTCGAGGAGTACCCGAGCCATCTCGTGTCCAGGATGGATGGCCCGGACGGCTGGTTCAACCAGCTCGAGCACGTCCTGGAGCCGCTCGTGGGCGGCCGCGCCCGCCTGCACTACGTCCACAGCGGGATCTTTGCGGACAACTGGGACGGGCAGTACGACGGCGCCTCCCGGCACACCGAGTTCTACCTCCACACCTTGGGCCAGTACCTGCAGTATTTTGACGGCCGCCCCGTGGTCTTCACCGATATCCAGGCGCCCGCGGCGTCGCAGAACCCGGACGGTTTTGCGAAGCTGCGCCGGGCCCTGGGCGTCGAATCCTCCGCCGCGGGGTCGCAGGTGGAGCTGGAGCTCGACGGCGTGGGCCGGCTGAGCGGCGAAGTGGATTTCTCCAACGAGCACTTCCTGGGGATCCGCACCTCGGACGCGCTCTACCGGTTCTTCGGCCGCAACGCCTTTGGTGCGCCGGTGGGAATGACCGTCCACGATTTCAGCGGGGCCGGTGACACCGAAACCACTGCCAAGGCCTGGGGCAACTTCCTGGAAAAGGTGTACGCCTAAAGGGTTCTGAAGGGGCAGCGACGGGCCTGTACGGGCAGCGATCCGCGAACTACAAATCGGTAGGGTGAAATGCCTGACGCGGGGGGATATGTCCCCCGCGTCAGGCATTTTTAGTGCGGCAAGGGTGGGGGCGCGTCGAAAAGCGCGGTGTCAGGCGGCCCAACCACGGGCGATCGCGTCCAAGGCGGAGTTGTAGGCGGCAGCCCAGTCGGCGCCGGGTGGTCCAACCTGCGCCAGTTCCAGGCTCACGAGGCCGTGCACCTGGCCCCAGATGGCGAAGGCCACTTCTTCCACAGGTTCAGCCCGCAGGGCGCCCGACGCCTGGGCGGAAGCCACCGCTTCCATCAGCGGTTCCATGGCACCGGCGGAAACTTCCGGGCTGGGCTGGCAATCCACGTACGCGGCCAGTGCCCCGCCGAACATCAGCCGGTAGAGCGCCCGGTGCTCCACGGCCCAGGCACGGTACGCGAGGCCGAGGCCCTGCAGTCCCCCGGGGGCGGCTGCCACCTGGGAGTCCCGGAAGGACTGGAACCCGTGGTCCACCACGGCGGTGAGGAGCTGGAATTTCCCGCCGAACAGCGAGTAGACGGCGGTGGTGGACGTCCGTGCGGCTGCGGCCACATCGCGCAGCGTCACCTTGGCGGGCCCGTCACGGTCCACCAGTTCAGCGGTGACAGCGAGCAGTTCCTGCCGCAGGGAATCGTTATGAATCACAGGTCTTGCCATGGGTCCCATTGTTTCATAACCTTGTTTCGTAACGCCGTTACAAAACAAGGTTATGAAATAAGCCCAAGGAGCCTGCCATGGCGCAGAGTGTTTTTCCGGGTCGGTACACCGCCGATCCAGGCCGGGACTCAGTGACGGTCTTCCTGATCGGTATGCGGGCCAACCGGTGGTGGAAGCTGGGAATAATCGGCAAGGTGGCGGGCGCCATGCCCCGCATGCTCCAGCATCTGGCCGCGGATCCGGCGTCCGGGATGCTGGGGTACCAGCAATGGTTTGGCCGGACCACCATGCTGCTCAGCTACTGGGAAAGCCCGGAACACCTGCGGAAATTTGCCGCGGACCGGGAGTCCCCGCATCTGGAGCCGTGGCGCCAATTTATGAAGGAGACGGCCGGCAGCGGTGACGTGGGCGTCTGGCATGAGACCTACCAGGTGCCTGCTGCCGGGATCGAGGTCATCTACAACGGAATGCCCCTTTTTGGTCTGGCCAAGGCCACCGCCCATGTTCCTGTCGGGGCCGGGACCAATACCGCCAAGCAGCGGATGGGCCGGTTCGGCCGGCAGCCGGCACCCGTCAAGCAATAGCCACAGCGGGGGCGCTCTTGAGGCTGCGCCGGAGCTGGGGAGCGGCATCCAGCCGGTCCTGGGCTGACCGCAGGGCCAGGACCGCCGTTTCCAGCTTCCCGGGCGGCAGCGTGAACGGTACCCGGAGGTAGCGCTCGAAGGCGCCCCCGATCCCGAACCGCGGCCCGGCGGCCAGCCGGATGCCAAAGTCGGGGGCGATCACCGTCAGGGCGGTGCTGATGGGGGCGGGAAGCCTGCACCAGGCAGACAGTCCGCCCGAGGGGTAGAGCGTTTCCCACTCGGGCAGGTGTCCGGCAAGGAGCTCCAGCAGGGCTGCCCGGTTCTCCCGGAGGGCGGCGAGCCGTGCCGGCAATGGTTCGTCCATGGCCCGGACCAGGTGGGCCGCCGCCAGTTGTTCCATCACCGGCCCGCCGAGGTCCAGGGAAGTCCGCGCCGCCGCGAACCTCTGGATCATGTCCCGCGAGGCCCTGATCCATCCCGTGCGCAGGCCGCCCCAGTGCGACTTGCTGAGTGTTCCGATGGTGACCACCGCCGGACTGAAAGCCGCAACGGGCGTGGTGGCTGCGCCGTCGAGATTCAGCTCCCGCAGGGTCTCATCCACTACCAGGGTGGTCCCGGCGGCCGCGGCAGCTTTCACCAGCTGGCGGCGCTGGAGGTCCGGCATCAGCTGGCCGGTGGGGTTGTGGAAATCGGGCACCACATACGCCAGCCTGGGCCGCTGCTGCGCCAGCGCCGCCTGGAGCCCGTGCATGTCCCAGGCAACCGTGGCCCTTCCCTCGGGTTTGCCGGCGACGGGCGCTGCCAAGGCTACCGGAACGGCGCGGCACCCCGCTGCGCGGATGGCATCCAGCGCGTTCGGATAGCTCGGGTGTTCCACCAGCACCCGGTCATGCCGGCCTGCCAGCGCGCGAAGCACTATGTTCAGGGCGTGCTGCGCTCCGGAGGTCACCAGGACCTGGTCCGCGGCAGTAGGGACACCGGCGGCCGTGTAGCGTGCTGCCACGGCTTCCCGCAGGGGCAGCAGGCCCATGGCGTCATAGCCGAAGCCCGGGAGCAGGGCGGGCAGTTCGGTCAGCGCTGCTGCGAACGCCCGGTGGACCAGCTCGCCGCTGGCCGGCAAGGATGAATATGCCAGGTCGATCAGTCCCGGCGGTGCTGCCAGGCCGGGTGCGGCGAGTCCCGGCGCCAGTCCGGCGGCAGCAAGTCCGCCTGAATCGGGAGTATTCGGCAGGGGCCCCCTGGACATCGTGGTGCCGGCCGTCGCCGCGCGCGGAATCCTGGTCCGGCTCCTGCTGCCCTGCCCGCTGCTGAGGAATCCCTGGTCGCGGAGCAGGCCGTAGGCCGCCGTGACGGTGGTCCGGCTGACGGCCAGGGCTTCGGCGAGGGCGCGCTCGCTGGGCAGTGCCGTATCCAGCGCCACTCTTCCGTCCAGCACTAGAAGGCGTACGACGTCGGCCAGCTCGCGGTAGGCGGGCGCGGCGCCGAGGTTCCACGCACCCAAGAGGCGGGCAAGGGCGGAGGCGGTCAGGGAAGACATCAGGCCAGTATCTCAAACTGGCTATGTATTTCAAGGCCAGTTGCTTGGCAGTGTTAAGGGCATGTTGACCCGCAGACTCCTCCAGCTCTTTATCGGCCTCGCCATGTACGGCATTTCCCTTGCCATGTTCATCCGCGCCGGCCTTGGCCTCGACCCGTGGGACGTCTTCCACCAGGGCGTGGCGGGCAGGACGGGTCTTAGCATCGGGGCGGTGGTCATCATCGTGAGCTTCCTGGTGCTGCTGCTGTGGATTCCACTGCGCCAGTGGCCGGGGTTCGGCACGCTGTGCAACGCGGTTCTGGTGGGTGTCTTTGCAGACATCGGGCTCGCGGTGATTCCCGCCTTCTCCCACCTGGGCGGCCAGATCGGTATGCTCGCAGGCGCCGTCCTGCTCAATGCAATCGCCTCTGCCTGCTACATCGGCGCACGGTTCGGTCCGGGTGCCCGTGACGGCCTGATGACCGGGCTGGCCCGGCGGACGGGCTGGTCGGTGAGGGTGTCCCGCACCTTGATTGAAGTTGTGGTTCTCGCCGCCGGCTGGTTCCTCGGTGGCTCGGTGGGGGTGGGCACTGTTGTGTACGCCCTTGCCATCGGTCCGCTGGTCCAGTTCCTGCTGCCGGTGTTTATGGTTCCCGCGGCTTTGCCCGCGGACGCCGACACACAGGAGCGCAAGCCCGCTGCCGCCGGCGCTGCTTCGACTGCGCAGAGCGGGGCTTAGCCTGACAGCGGCTGGCAGCGCGGGCAGAAATAGATATCCCGTTCTTCCTCGCCGTTGGGTTTGCCGAGGGTGCCGCGCCGCACGGGGGTCCCGCATTTGAGGCAGGGCCGGTGCTCCCGGCCGTAGACCCAGTAGCCCGGCCGCCCCGCCATCCTGCCCACCGGCATCCCTTTGGGATTGAGGATGGTGACGCGCCGGCCGGGACCGAGGTTGACCTCGAGCAGTTGCTTCGCATCGGTCATCAGGGTCCGGACGTCCTCGACGGCGGATACAGGTGCCGCCGGATGCACCCCGGACAGGAAACACGTTTCGCAGCGGTAGATGTTGCCGATGCCGGCGAGGTTGCGCTGGTCCAGCAGCGCTACTCCGATGGGTACGTCCGGAGCTGCCCGGACCCGGCGCTCTGCTTCGTCGAGGTCCCAGTCCGGGCCCAGCAGGTCCGGGCCGAGAAAACCGACAATGGAGTCTTCGTCTGCGGTGGCCACCACTTCGACGATCCCCAGCGAGAATCCGACGGCGTCCGCCACCGGGGTGCGCAGTACGCACCTGGCGGTGTAGCCCGGTTTCCGCCACTTGCCGCCGGGCGGGTAGACCTGCCAGGCGCCTTCCATTTTCAGGTGTGAGTGGATGGTGAGCTTTTTGTCCTCCGGGCTTACCACCCGCATCAGTAGGTGCTTGCCGCGGGGGACTACCTCGGCCACGGTCCAGCCGGCGAGGTTCAGGGTGGCGAAGCGGGGTACCCGGAAGTCAGAACTGATGAGCTTTTGCCCTGCCAGGGCCTGATGCAGCTGGTTGGCGGCGCGCCAGACGGAATCCCCCTCAGGCACGGATCCTCAACCCCTTGGGTGTGGAGTAGGCCCCGGCCGCGCTGAGCGCGGCTGCAACCGGAGTATCCAGGATGTCGTGCCCGTTGACTTTCTCCATAATCAGCTTGTCCACGGCGCCGCGGGTCACCACCCCCACCAGTGCCGCGCCGGCCGCGGCCAGGATGTTTTCGTCGTCGCTGAAGGCGAGCAGCGTTTTGCCGCCCCGTTCCACGTACAGGACCAGCGCCCCGTCCACCAGCACCACCAGGGCGCCAGCCTTGCGTCCGGGACGGTGGCCGGTTCCGGCTTCGTCATGCTGGGCGGGCCAGGGGAGTGCCGCACCGTAAGGGTTGGCGGGATCGGTGGCGGCCAGGGCGAGGGCAACAGGTTCCGGCTTGGCGAGCTGGGTGTCCTCAGAATACGAACGCAGCCGGTCCACCGTTGCGGGAACAGCGAACTGCGCCGCGCCGAGGTGTTCGATGAAGTAGCCGCGGCGGCACCGGCCGGCCTCCTCCAGCCGGGCAAGGACCTTGTACATCAGGCCGAATCCGCCCAGGATCTGTTCTGCCATCACCGAACCGCGCGTGACCACGCCGTAGCGGTCCAGCAGGAGCTCTGCGGTGGCGCGGGCGTGGATGGTGGCGTCCAGTTCGGGCTGCGGAAGCGCTGACCAGCGGCCCGCCGCCATGGGAGGGGTGGCTGTTGCCGTTGAGGACGCGCCATAGCGGCCGCTGCCCAGGCCGGCAGAACCCATTAGCCCAGTGCCGTGCGAACGCCCGAGCCGGCTGAGGCGCGGGGCGCGGGCGCGGGGTGCGCGGGCCACCTGCCGGTGGGCGGTGTGGCCCCCGGCGATCAGTGCCCGCACCGGTGCGAAGGTGTCACCGGTGATGCGGCCCGCCCATGCCAGGTCCCACAGGGCGGTGACCACTTCCTGGTCGGTCAGGACGGAGTCCATGCCGCCGGCCACGTCTGTCAGCTGCCGGAAGAAGTAGCCGCCGCCGTTGTTGCGCAGGTGCTCCAGGAGCCGCAGCTGGGCGTCCCCGGGTTCGTAGTCGATGGCCGGGTTCAGGGTCAGTTCCGCCGAGTCGGCCAGGTGCAGGCTGATCCAGCCGTCGTTGCCCGGCAAGGCGCCGGCCCCGGACCAGAGAACCTCGCCGGCGGCCATGAGCTCGTCGAGCATGGCGGGCTGGTAGTTGGATACCCGGCTGGCCAGGACCAACGGCTCCCAGGCGGAGGCCGGAACCGGAACCCCGGAGAGCTGGTCGATGGCGGTGACGATGCCGTCCAGTCCCCGCAACGACGGCTGACCGCGGCCGCCGCCCGGGGTCCGGACGTGCTGCCAGGCCGGCAGAAACCGGCCGTAGGCGGACGCGTCCACCGGTTCCACCTCGGCGCGCAATGCTGCCAGGGACCGCCGCCGCAGTTTGCGGAGCACCTCAGCATCACACCACTCGCTGACGGGGGTGCGATTTTGTGCCTCAGGGTGTTGCACCTCGGGGTGTTGAGTCTCGGGGTGCTGCCCATCAGTGGCTGGTGCATCCAGGGCCGGTACGTCGGGTGCCGCAGATCCACCGCCGTGGGGCCGGAATTCGCCTTCCACCACCCGGCCGTCGGCGGCAAGGCGTTTCAGGGCAGTGCTGACCACGGCCACACCCAGGCCCAAGCGGGCTGCCGCTTCGTCCGCCGTAAAAGGTCCGTGCGTCCGGGCGTACCGGGAGACGAGGTCGCCCAAAGGATCCGCCACGGGTTCAATGAACGCGAGCGGAACCCCCATGGGCAGGGGCACGCCGATGGCATCCCGGAGGCGGGCGGCATCCTCCACCGCGGCGAACCGTTCCACGCCGCCGATGTTCACCTTGATGGCGCGGTTGGCGCGCTGCAGGGCGACCAGGTGGGTGGTGGCTGTTTCCGTGCTGGCGTGGGCTGTGTCGGTTTGGGCAGGCTCGGTTTCGATAGGCTCAACCACCGGGGAGTCGGCAGGCTCGGTTTCGACAGGCTCAACCACCGCGGATTCGGCAGGCTCGGTTTCGACAGGCTCAACCACCGCGGATTCGACAGGCTCAACCACCGCGGCCGGTTCCAGCCGGGCGGCAGCTTCCTCCGGCGCCAGCGGTCCAAGGAGCCGCAGCAGGTCCGCCACGCCCTCAAGCCCGCGGGCCCGGCGGTCCTGCGCCAGGCGCTGCAACTCCCGCTCGGTGGCGTCGATAACCTTCGCGTCCAACAACTCCCGCAGTTCGACGCGGCCCAGCAGTTCGTTCAGGAGTGTGGAGTCCAGGGCCAGTGCTGCAGCCCGCCGCTCCGCGAGCGGCGAATCGCCCTCGTACAGGAACTGGGCAACGTATCCGAACAGGAGTGACTTTGCGAACGGTGATGGCTGGGTGGTGGTGGTCTGCACGATCCGCAGCTCGCGCCGCTCCACGGACGCCGCGATGTCTTTGAGCGCGGGAAGATCGTAGACATCCTGCAGGCATTCCCGCACCGTTTCCAGGACGATGGGGAAGGTAGGGTACTTCCGGGCCACATCCAGCAGCTGGGCGGACCGCTGCCGCTGCTGCCACAGCGGTTGCCGCTTGCCGGGAGTCTGCCGCGGCAGTAACAGGGCCCGCGCAGCACATTCACGGAAGCGCGAAGCGAAAAGTGCGCTGCCGCCAACTTCCGTGGTGACGATCTGTTCCAGTTCCTCGGGATCGAACAGGAACAGCTCGGCGCCGGGCGGCTCGTCCTCCATCATGGGCACGCGCAGCACGATCCCGTCGTCGGCTGCCATGGCCGACCCGTCCAGGCCATATCTCTGGTGCAGCCGCTGGCCCACCGCCAGCGCCCACGGCGCATGGACGGGCATGCCGAAGGGACTGTGCAGGATCACCCGCCAGTCGCCCAGTTCGTCGTGGAACCGCTCCACCACCAGGGTGGTGTCGTTGGGGACCACGTCCGTGGCCTGTTTCTGTTCGCCCAGGTACTGGATGAGGTTGTTGGCGGCGAAGTCGTCAAGGCCGCTGGCCTTGCAGCGTTCCGTGGCGGGCCCGACGTCCGACGCTGACAGCTCGCGGACGAAGGCGCCCAGGGCGCGGCCGAGGTCCACGGGGCGGCCGAGGGAATCACCCTTCCAGAAGGGCAGCTTTCCGGGCTGGCCGAACGCGGGGGAGACCAGGACGCGGTCGTGCGTGATGTCCTCGATTTTCCAGCTGGTGGCACCGAGCGCGAAGATGTCGCCAACGCGGGATTCGTACACCATCTCCTCATCCAGTTCCCCTACCCGCCGGCCTCCCTTGGGCGCAGGAGCGGGCTTGCCGTCCGTTGAGGGGGAGGCTGTTCCCTCCACCTCGGTGCCGATGATGTAGACGCCGAAGAGGCCGCGGTCCGGGATGGTGCCGCCGGACGTGACCGCCAGGCGCTGGGCCCCTGGCCTGCCTTCGATGGTGCCGGCGTTACGGTCCCAGATGATCCTCGGGCGCAGCTCGGCAAACTCATCGGACGGGTAGCGGCCGGCCAGCAGGTCCAGTGTTGCTTCGAACGCGGACCTCGGAAGGGACGCAAAGGGGGCTGACCGGCGGACGGTGGCAAACCATTCTTCAACGTCGATGCTGCCCAGCGCCGTGGCGGCCACGGTTTGTTGGGCAAGGATGTCCAGGGGGTTGGCGGGGATGCTGAGGCGCTCGATCTTTCCGCTCAGCATCCGTTCCACTGTGATTGCCGTATGCACGAGGTCTGCCCGGTGCTTCGGGAAGAGGACGCCTTGGGAAACCTCGCCCACCTGGTGGCCGGCCCGGCCCACCCGCTGCAGGCCGCTGGCCACGGACGGCGGGGATTCCACCTGCACCACCAGGTCCACGGCACCCATGTCGATGCCCAGTTCCAGGGATGACGTGGCCACCACGCAGCGCAGCCGGCCGGACTTGAGGTCGTCCTCGATCAAGGCACGCTGGTCTTTTGAAACGGAGCCGTGGTGGGCGCGCGCCAGCACCGGGTCCGCTCCGGCCGAGCTTCCTGCCTGCGCCATCATGTGCGCCGGAGTGGCCGTGGACGCTGGAACGCCGGCCTGCTGCGGCTCGGGATCGTCCCAGCCGCCCCCGGCCGATACCAGCTGCCGTTCCGCGTAGATCTCGTTGAGCCGTGCCGTGAGCCGTTCGGACAGGCGGCGGGAGTTGGCAAAAACGATGGTGGACTGGTTGGCCAGCACCAGGTCGACAATTTTTTCCTCCACATGCGGCCAGATGGACGCCTGCGGCTGCAGTCCGGACGCGGGGCCGGAATCGAAGGCGCCGGCGGCACCCTGGAGGTCTGACATGTCCTCGACAGGGACGGAAACGGTGAGGTCCCAGTTCTTCTTCGCCGGCGGGGCAACGATTTCCACCGGTGCGGTCCCGGCCAGGAACTGGGCCACCAGTTCCCGCGGCTCAACAGTGGCGGAGAGCCCAATCCGCTGTGCCGGTTTGGGCAACAGGGCATCCAGCCGTTCCAGTGAGACGGCCAGGTGCGCGCCGCGCTTGGTTCCGGCCACGGCGTGGACCTCATCGATGATGATGGTGTCCACTTCGGTGAGGGTTTCGCGGGCCCGCGACGTGAGCATCAGGAACAGCGATTCCGGCGTGGTGATCAGGATGTCCGGCGGGTTACTCAGCAACGCGCGCCGGTCCGCCGTGGTGGTGTCGCCGGAACGGACGCCCACGGTGATCAGCGGGGCGGGCAGTCCGAGCCGCTTGGCGGTCTGGGTGATGCCGATGAGCGGCGAACGAAGGTTCCGCTCAACGTCCACGCCGAGTGCCTTCAAGGGTGAGATGTACAGGACACGGGTCTTGCGTTTTGGCGCCCGGGGACGCCGTCCCTTTGCCGGTGCCTCGGGTGCCGGTACGGGGCTTTCCGGCACAGCGGAACCAGACACCAGGAGCCGGTCCAGAGCCCAGAGGAACGCGGCCAGGGTTTTCCCGGAGCCAGTGGGGGCGACTACCAGCGCATGCGAGCCGGAGGAAATGGCCTGCCACGCACCGTCCTGGGCAGGGGTTGGCTCCGAAAAGGCGCCAAGGAACCACTCCCGGGTGGGCCTGCTGAACTGCCCCATGGGCGTACCGGAGGCGGAGGCGTCCGGCGTCGAGCCCTGTTCCTGCTGCATGCTCCCATCATGCCCTAACCCACTGACAGCCCACCCGGCCTCTGCCGGGGCGGGATCATGCGGCTGTCCCGGAGGTGCGCGGCTGCTCAAGCCTTTCCGGCAGCGGGAAGATTCCGGGTTGCCGGGCCTTCCAGGAGCTCTCCCTCATTGCTGAAGCGGGAGCCGTGGAGCGGGCAGTCCCACGTCCGCTCGCTGTCGTTCCAGTGCACAATGCCGCCCAGGTGGGTGCAGACAGCGGACAACTTGCAGGTGGTTCCGTCCACGGTGGAGACGGCAACCGGGCGGGTGCCCTCACGGTACACCTGCCCTTGGCCCTCGTCCGGGACCACAGGGGCGGGAGCCGGGGGCAGCTGGTCCTTGTCCTTTTTGAGGACCTTCCCACCTTCCGTTTTCAGCCCTCCGGCGGCAAGCTGCCCCCAGCCGGAGGCCAGTTTGGCTGCCACCCCGGCGTTGAGGGAAACCGCCGAGAGTGCTCCGGACGGTGACGTGATCCTGTGGTGGATGGTGTTGGCCCACGGCACATGGCCGCCGAGGATGTCGGCAGCAATCCCCAAAGACGCCGCCACGGCGTTGGTCATGCCCCACTTGTTGTAGCCGGTGCCGAAGTACACGTGGCCTTTGCCCCGCGGCAGTTTGCCAAAGAAAAGCATCAGGTTCACGGCCATGTAGTCCTGCGCCGACCACGTGTGCGTCACCTGCGAGCCGGGATACTGCTGCGCGGCCCAGTCCAGGAGGCTCCCGAGGTGGTGTTTTTCCGATTTCGCCCGCCCTACGTGGTGCCCGTGCCCGCCCACCAGCAGCAGCCTGCGGCCGTCCCTCTCGTAGTCCCGCAACGAGTGGGTTGGCTGTTCCACCGAGATGTACATTCCCGGGGGCGGCGCCTGGTCCTCCTGCAGCTGGAGTGCTGCCGCGTAGGAGCGGCTGGGCTTGAGCTTGGCGAAGTACAGCCCGCGGTCCAGCACGGGAATCCCGGTGGCCAGCACCACTTCGTTGGCCGTGACGGTCCCATGGTCAGTGTGGACGGTGGCCGGGCGGCCGCCGGTGAGGTCCTGCAGCCGGACGCCGCCCACCACTGACCCGCCGCGGCCGCGGATGTCCGCCACCAGCGCGTCCAGCACGTCGACGGGGTGGATCTGCGCCTGGTCCGCGAGGCGGATGGCGCCGTGCACCGGGAACGGCAGGCCGGCGTCGCGCACGTATTCCATGTCCAGGCCCGCTGTCGTGGCGGCGCTGACTTCCTCGCGGAGTTTTTCCGTCCCCTGCGCGGACGCCGCGTAGGTGTAGGCATCCCGGATCTGGTAGGGCACGTTCTGCTCATCGAGGTACCGCAGGAGCCAGGCCTGGCCCTCCCGGTTGCCGTCCACGTACGCCTGCACCTGCTTTTGCGAGTACTGGCGGGACAGTTGGGACAGGAAAGTGCCCTGCAGCAGGGTGACCTTGGCCGTGGTGTTCCCGGTAGTCACGGCACCGGGAAACCGTGCTTCCAACACCAGGACGTTCTGCCCGGAACGAGCCAGCAGGAGGGCGGTCACTAGGCCGGTGAGTCCGGCCCCTGCCACCACGGTGTCGTAACTGCTTCCGGGCTCGAACGAATCGGAAGCGAATGCTTCCCGGCCGTCCAACCAAATCGACGTCATCCCTGTTCAGCCTGCCTTTGGTCCGGGCCCTGGCGGGCCTTTTGTGATGGGTCTGTTACCGGCCCTGATCTATGCGTGGCGTAGGTGATAAGTATACTTATGATGTCGGTGTTTAAGTCTATGGTCAGGCCCAACCCGGCAGCCATGATGTAAACGGAAACGACAAAACAGCAGGAGTGATCATGACAAGTATGAGTTCGAACGGTCGCACCGTGGGCCGTACTAATATCCAGAAAGCGACCCTTGCGGTGGGCGCAGTGTTCCTCCTGGTGGGCATCCTGGGGTTCATCCCGGGCATCACCAGCAACTACGAATCCCTGGGTTTCGCCGGCCATGACTCTGAGGCCCTGCTGCTGGGCATTTTCCAGGTGTCGATTCTTCACAACATCGTCCACCTGCTGTTTGGCGTCGCCGGGATCGCCTTGGCCCGGAATGCTGCACAGTCGAGGAACTACCTGGTCGTTGGTGGCGCCATCTACCTGGTTCTCTGGCTTTACGGCCTGCTGATCGGACATGACACGCCGGCGAACTTCGTCCCGCTGAACACCGCCGACAACTGGCTGCACTTTGTCCTGGGCGTCGGCATGATCGGGCTGGGCGTGGCGCTGTCCCGCGGCACCGCGCGTGCCGGCCGAACCACCACGGCCCACTAGGAAGACCTCCACTAGGAAGACCTCCACTAGGAAGACTCGCGAACCAAACCAGACTGAAGGCGGTCCGGCACATGCCGGACCGCCTTCAGTTCTGTGTGCTGAGGGCTCTTGCCTTTTGCTTCGGGGACCTAAGCCGGCTGGAACGCTCCGATGGTGAGCAGCGTAATCTCCGCGTTGCTGCAGGCCCTGGTGGGCTGGGGCAGGAAGAGCGACGCCGTATCTTCCGGCGGATAGATCCGGTAGCCGGCGGCGTCCACCATAGCGCAGTCGGGATAGTTGCCGGCCTGGGTGTAGCGCAGGACGGCCGAGCCTGTCTGCCCGGGTGCCAGCAGGACGTCGGTGGGTGCGGTGGCTTCGTCGCGGATGGCCGGCGCACCGATGGGGGCGCCGGCTGCGTCGGCGGTCAGGGATACGCCGGCAAAACCCCGGAGCAGGCAGGGCTCGGAACCGGTGTTGGTGAGGTTGAGCTTCATGTAGACGCTGCCCGCAGCCCCGCCGCCGGACGCGTCCGTGGCTGCGGAGAGCCCGGCGGCCTTGCAGAGCGCCGGTCCTGCGGGGGGAGCGGTAGCCGGAGCAGTTGTGGACGGCGGGTCCGACGGCGTCCCGGACGGGGTGGGCGACGCGGATGTGGCGCCGGGGCTGGCAGAGCTGGTGCCCGGAGTGGGGGTCGTTGATGATTGCGGCTGGCTGGGGCCGCACCCGCTGAGCAGCAGTGCGGCGGCCGTTGCCGCCGTCGTGATGGCAAGCCCGTGTGAAATTCGCTGAGACCTCATGGCACCACCTTCGCGGCAGTGGTGGGCCGCGTCAACGATGCGGCGAGGTGGCGCGGCAATTTGATGCCCGGATCGTGATGATCCGGGCACCAACGCCCTTGCCCTACTTGGCCGCCGGGTCCGCGGAGGTCTTGCTCCTGGCGCCGCTGCGGAAGAATGCAACGCCGCCGAGAACCAGGCCGCCGATGCCCGCGGCCAGGCCCGCCCAGCTCCGGGCATCGGCCCCGCTGTCCGTCACCAGGGCTTCCGCGGTGGAGGCGGCGCTGGAGTGCGAATCCGAGGCAGTGGCGGCTTCGCTGTGTCCTGCGCCCGCTGCCGGGGTGACCGTAATCGAGGGCGCCGGCGCCTTCAGGGCGTGCGGGTCCTGGCCGTCTTTCGCGATCTCCGACCAGTCCGTCTGCCCGGTTTCGCAGCTTTGGAGGGTGGGGAAGTACAGCGTGCTGCCGGCAGCATCAGGGAGCTTCACGGAGAGCACCAGGGCATCCCGGAGCTCGTGGGCCAGGGGCGCCTTGGCGGTGTAGACAATCTGGCTGGTCCGCTTGGTAATGGAGGTGCCGTCGGCCAGCTTCTTCGGCTCGGCGAGTTGTTCGGTGACCTTTTCCACGGTCCAGTTGGGATTGACCGTGGGCTGGGCATCGTTGAGTTCCTGCGGCAGCGTGATGGCCACTTTGGTGGTGCTTGAGGTGTCGCAGCCGTGCGGGATTCCGAAGGTGAGCAGGGCGTACGAGTTGGCGTCGGTCTTGTCCGGCGTCACGCCGACGTGTGCCGAGGCCCCGCCTGCTACGGCGACCAGCAGGGCTGCAGCGCCTCCGGTGGCGGCGGCTGTTTGCAGGGTGCGGCGAAGTGCTGAGGTGTTCATGGTGTTGCCTTTCCGGCGCGCCGTCCCGTCAGGAACAGGAATAGGAGCAAGGCGCGCAAAAGTATGGGTGCCGCCGCCGGGAGTGCGGGGGCGGTTCTAGCGGGAAAGTACGACGGCGGGCGGCGGGCCGCGCCGGCTGTCTTGACGCAGGTTCCGCCAGGGTGGCCGTGGCGCAGCAGCGGTGGGAAAGGAAGCGAAAGCCGGTGGAACGGCGTCGGGCGCCACCGCGTGGGGGAGGGCCGCCAAAGGCCGCAGCCAGGCCGCGAGTGCCCACAGGGCCTCCTCGCCCTTTGCCAGCAGGAGTGCGCAAACGAGCGTTGCCACGGCGTGTGCGGCAAGCATCAGGGGCCCGGACGCAGGTTCCGCGGCATGGGCGTGGCCCAACGCCACAGGCAGTACATCGGCGCCCGCGAGGTGTCCGGCGTGAAGGGTGGGTGCTCCCGCCGCCGCGGCGCCCGGAGTACCAAAGGCAGTAAACACTTCGTGCAGCGCCAGCTGTCCGCCGCCCAACAGTCCGGCCATGGCTGGAAACCCCAACCTCAGGCGGGTGGCAGTGGTGCTGCCGAGCGTGGTCAGTGCCAGCACCGCCAGCAGGATGGCCGGGGCCGGCAGTTCCCCGCCGCCGGCAAGGTGGGCGCCGGAGGCAAGCGCCAGGATGACAGTGGCCATCGCGGATGTCCGGAGGAAGTGAAAGGGCGCGCGCGGGCGGTGTGTTCGCACGGATCATCCCTTCCCGGTGCCGGAACCAGGCGCGGGCAGGCGGCGCCGGTCAGATATCGTTCAGATTCTATCGGTGATTCGGTGTCCGGCTGATGGTGGATGGGGCACGCGGTCCGGGAACAGTATCTGGCTGCAACCGAAGGCAGCCGGCCCGCTCAGGCTCCGGCCAGCAGTTCGGCGAGGACCTCTGCTGCGGTGTGGTGCCGGAGCAGCGGCGCCGACTGGCCGGCCCACAGGGACATCAGGTCAGTGTTTCCCTGGGCGGCGGCCTGCGGACGGAACCGCCCCGTCAGCCAGTTCTGCACCGGGAAAGGGGCCACTTCGCCGGTTTCTTCAAGCTCAGCAATGATCCGGTTGGGAATGCCGCGGGCGAGCCGGCCGCTGAGGGCGCGGGTCAACACAGTGTGCGAAGCGGCGGGGCTGTGCAGGACCTCCCGGTAGGCGGGCACGGCGGCGGATTCACGGGTGGCCAGGAAAGCCGTTCCTACCTGCACCGCATCAGCGCCCAGTGCCATGGCGGCAGCGAAACCGCGGCGGTCCGCGATGCCGCCCGCCGCGATGACCGGAACGGACACGGCGTCGGCCACCTGCGGGACCAGCGCAAACGTACCCACCAGCGATTCTTCGGCGGGCTTCAGGAAGGACACCCGGTGGCCGCCGGCCTCCATCCCGGTGGCCACCACCGCATCAACACCTCCTGCCTCCAGCGCCACCGCCTCGGCGACGGTGGTAGCGGTGCCCACCACCTTGATGCCGCGGCGGTGCGCCTCCTCCACGACGTCGGGGCCAGGAACACCAAAGACAAAACTGACGACGGCGGGACGCGCTTCGAGTGCGGCCTCCACCTGCTCGCCGTGATCCGGCATGTACCGGTCCGGCATCTCAGGGTAGGGAAGGCCGAGCTCGTCAAAATAGGGCTTCAGCGTGGCGGTGTATCGTTCGAAATCTTGGGTCG
This sequence comes from Pseudarthrobacter sp. B4EP4b, assembly GCF_006680095.1. Taxonomy (NCBI): domain Bacteria; kingdom Bacillati; phylum Actinomycetota; class Actinomycetes; order Micrococcales; family Micrococcaceae; genus Pseudarthrobacter; species Pseudarthrobacter sp. B4EP4b. The sequence continues at coordinate 101,002 of NZ_VHIJ01000018.1, forward strand.
GGAGGGCAGCGATTTCGCTTCCGGTGGGCACCCAAAGATTCAAGGCGAACGGCTTGGCTGTCGCCTCGCGAAGTTGGGCTGCAGTCTTATGGATGGCAGCGGCGTCGTACCCGTAGAGCCCGAACGAACCCAGCCCGCCGCCGTCGCTCACTGCGGCGGTGAGCGCCACCGAGGAGACACCGCCGAAGGGGCCAAGCACCACCGGAACGTCGATGCCCAGGAGGCTGGTGAAGCGGTTGGAACTCTCGGCTGGGTGATGCGCGGTCATGGCAGCTCCTGGTGGTTCTACTGAGGCGTTGGACCCAGTCTTGCAGCTTGCGGCATTGCGCCCAAGCCCGTCAGGAGGCGGCGACTGCGAGCTCGTAGCCGTCGGAGATGTGGAAAAGGCGGCGGCCTCCCACCGGGGTTCTGACCCACACCACGTCTCCGTCGGCAGTGCGGTCATCCACCAGGCCTGCGTAGGCTGCCCGGCCGTTCCTGCTCAGTTCCACGGGGTCGCCCACTTGTACGTCTTCCCAGAGGCCGGGACCTTTGACGCGATTCGTCATCGAAGCCACTCTGCTTTCTTTGGTTGAGGATTTGGGGAACGGATGATGCCGGCCCTCCTCCATCAAAGCGGGCCGGTGAGGCCGTGTTCAATGGAGGACTGGCCACGCGGGGCGGCGCAGATTTGTGCACCGCACCAACACGTTGCCGGCGGGATGTGCCGGGGCAGGGAGGTGTACCGGGCGATCGGGGCGAGACTAGACTGCAGGCGTAGATGCCCGCCCGACCTGAGGAGTAATTATGGAATACACCGGAAGCCAGTCGGAAAAGGTTGTTCCCGCTGGTGAACTTGGCCGCAGCCATATCGGCCAGACCATCAGCTTCCAGCCCAACGAGTTCACGGTGGTTTTTGGCAAGCTTGCCGGAATCGCCCGCACCGAGGCCATGGTTTACCTGTCCCTGACCGGGGTGGGAAACGGCACGCACCTGAAGGACGAATACGACCTGCCGCTCAACCATGACGTGTATGTGCCGGTGGACGTTATCTCCAACGCCGAGTCCACCATCAAGGACCTGTTCGGCAAGGTCCAGGAGAACCTGCGCGGGGCAACCCACAAGGGCGACGACAAGACGGACCGGCTCTAGCAGCAGTCAATCCCGGGGAGCCCCGGCGGCAGCGCCGCCGGGGCTTTCTGCTTAGTGCCTATGATCTTGATTGTCCCGTCAGGCCTACGCCGGCGCAGGACCCGTGGAGGCGCGGATGGTCAGGTGCGTAGGCATAACCGCCAGCTGGCGGCTGGAGCGGCCGGGAACAGGATTCAGCTGGGAAAGAAGCATGGAGACAGCCACCCGCCCTGCCTGTTCGATGGGGCTGGCGATGGTGGTTAGCGGCGGGTTGCAGAAATCAGCGCCGAAAATGTCATCCGACCCAACGATGCTCATGTCCTCAGGCACGCGGATTCCGCGCTCGCGAAGCCTTTGGAGCATTCCAATCGCCAGGAGGTCGTTGAATACGATGCATGCGGTGGCGCCGGTTCGTGCCGCCGCATCCGCCGCCGCCGCGCCCGATGTTGTCTTGGGAGTAAATGGGCCGATGTGATGGACTTCCAGGCCGCGTTTGGATGACTCCTCCTCGAAGACATTCCAGCGTGCCCGGTTGGACCAGGAGGTGGGCGGACCGCTGACGTAGCAAACGCGGTGATGACCCAACGAAGCCAGGTGCTCCAGGGCCTGTACAACGGCGGACGGGGTGTCAATAACAACTGTGGGGGTGCTGGCTGATGCCCGGTTGATGGTTACCACGGGCTGGATCCCGGAAACCTCGGCCAGTTGCGTGTCCGTCAAACGGGAGGCCGCGAGGATGAAGCCGTCTGCGGACCGTCGCATCTTGTGCAGTGCCTCAAGTTCCATCTCGCTGGACTCTTCTGTGTCCACAAGGAGCTGTGTGTATCCCGCGGCCTTGAGTTGGTGCTGGGTGCCGCGAATGATGTCGAAGTAGAACGGGTTGGTAATGTCCGGCACGAGGACGGCGACGGCGTTGGTGCGGCCCGAGCTGAGGCCCTGCGCCTGTGAGCTGGGCACGTAGTTCAGCTGTGCTGCTGCTGCTTCAATCCGTTCCCGGGTATGGCGGTTCACCCGTTCCGGCTTGGAGAGCGCGCGGGAAACCGTTGATGTGGCTACTCCTGCCAGCAGGGCGACATCGCGGATGGTTGGCATGCGTTCCGGAACCGCGCTCCCTTCTCTCGGCTCGCCCCCTGCTCCGGGTGTAACCATGGCCATTCCTTTCGTGCCGGGCAGCCCGGCCGATGAAACAAGAGATCGACGTCCATAGGGAGGACGTGACTTCATCAAAACATCTTTTGGCAACTTTTGGCAACCGCTTGCCGCAACTGTTGCCCTCTTCCTAGACTGAATTTCGAATCGCCTGCAGGGATGTCCGCCACTAGACGTTGTGGCCATGCGGGTTTCCAAAGAGGAGAAAACAATGAGGTTTAGATCATCTTCCGGGCTCGCGGCAATCGTTACGGCTGCGGCATTGGCTTTGACCGGTTGCGGCGGCGGCTCAGGGTCCACTGACAGCTCCACCAGCGCCGACGGAAAAGTGGACGGAACGGGCAAAACCCTGAACGTCCTGGTGAACGTTCTGAGCCAGTATCCGGAACAGCAGAAGCAGTGGCAGGCCGACATCGCGGCAAAATTCAAGGCTGAAACCGGAGCCGACGTAAAGTTTGAAACTTTCGCCTCCGCCAACGATGAGCTCACCCGTATCCAGACCTCGGTTGTCTCGGGGCAGGGCCCGGACGTCTACAGCCTCGGTACCACCTTCACTCCTACCGCCTATGCCACGAAAGCTTTCGTCACCCTTTCGGACGATGACTGGAAGAAGGTGGGTGGCAAGGACCGCTTCAATCCCGCCACGCTGGGTATCTCCGGCCCCGATGCGGACCACCAGGCCGGCATTCCCTTCGTCAGCCGCCCGTTCGTGATGGCCTACAACAAGGACCTTCTGGCAGCCGCCGGAATCGACAAGCCCGCCACCAGCTGGGATGAGCTCGCGGAGCAGGCAAAGAAGATGACCAAAGACGGCACCTTCGGCATCGCCACCGGCTACAAGGACAACTTCGACCCCTGGAAGTTCATCTGGGCGATGTCCGTCCAGGCCGGCAACCCCTTAGTGGACGGCAACAAGTTCAAGTTGGACGATCCCACAGTCAAGAAGGCCTACCAGACGTACTTTGGCTGGCTCACAGAAGACAAAGTGGTTGACCCCGCATCAGTAGGCTGGAGCAACAGCAATGCCGTGGCAGCCTTTGCCAGCGGCAAGGCGGGCTACCTCATGATGACCACTTCCAGCTCGATACCAACGCTGGATAAATCGGAGATCGCCGGAAAATACGAGTACGCCCTGATGCCGACCATCGCGCCGGGCGAGACGAAGTCCAAGTCCGACGGTGATGCCGCAAGCATCCTCTCGGGGGACAACATCGTGGTGGCCGATTACTCAAAGCAGAAGGACCTCGCCTTCGCCTACATTAAGCTGATCACCTCCAAAGATGAACAGCTGAACTACCAGAAAATTTTCGGCGACCTGCCCGCGAACGCTGAGGCCCTGGCCAGCCTGACCGACCCCAAGCTCAAGCCGCTCGCTGACGCTGCCGCCAAGTCCAAGGCAACCCCCTTCACCGGCGCTTGGGGCGACATGCAGCTCGGCCTCCTCAACGTCACCGTGCAGTCCGTTCCGGACCTTGCCGCAGGCAAGGTGGACGAGGCGGCCCTCGAATCGAGGATCAAGGACTCCCAGAGCAAGGGCCAGGCTTCCCTGGACCGGGCCTCCAAGGGATAACTTCTGATGTCAACCGACGCCTCCAACGAAGTCCGGCTTGCGGCGGAGTCCGCCGCAAGCCGGGCGGCACACTCTGCCGGTGATGCTTCCAGCCAAGAGCCCAGCGGGCCGAGCAGCCCGCGCCGCAAGGGCCTGAGCGAACGTAACCGGCCGCTCTGGATGCTTATCCCCGGCGGGGTGCTGATGATCATTATCATCGTCGTGCCCCTCCTGCTGGGCATCTTCATGTCCGCCCTCAACCTGGACCAGTACACGCTGCGGAAATGGGTCTCCGCGCCGTTCATCGGAGTCGAAAACTTCGTTGAGGCAATGACCAGTTCTCCGCTTCTGCACTCTGTCTGGCTGAGTGTCAGCTACTCACTGCTCGCTATGGTGGTGACGCTGCCGCTTGGCATCGCTGCCGCCGTAGCAACCCAGAACGCCTTCAAAGGACGCGCCGTCATCCGGTCAATCTTCCTGATTCCGTATGTCCTGCCTTCCTTCGTAGTGGCCACGGTATGGCGCACCATGCTCCAGCCGGACGGCATCGTGGACAAGGCCATCGGAACGGTGGGGATTGACGTCGGCCTGTGGCTGAACGGACCACAGACGTTCTGGACGCTGGTGCTGGTGCAGATATGGGCATCGTGGCCGTTCATCTACTTGCTGGCGCTCTCAGGACTGCAGGCTGTGGACCATGAGGTGCACGAGGCTTCGGCACTTGATGGCGCCCTGTGGTGGAACAAGCTCAGGTACGTGGTGTTCCCGTACCTGAAGGGCCCACTGTCGCTCGCCTTCCTGATTGGCATGCTGCACCACATCAACAACTTCACGCTTCCCTTTGTCCTGTTCGGTGTCCCGGCGCCGGCTGATGTGGAAGTCCTTCCCATCCTCACCTACGTCACCAGTTTCCAGAGCTTCCGGTTCGGGCTGAGCGCGGCGATGGCCTTTATCTCCCTGGTATTGATCGCCATCCCGCTGTTCGTCTACCTCCGGGCCGTCAAGCTCGACGACGCCGAGTCACCTGGAGCCAAGAAATGAGCACCTCCACTGCCACCCGGCGGAGTCCGGGCACCACGGACATTCCGCGTCCAGGTTCAAAGCGCCAGCACGAAGTCCTGCGGTTGCTCCCGGGCCCCTTGCTCACGATCATCCTCGTGTTCCTCGGAGCCTTGGTGCTGATCCCCGTGCTTTACATCTTCCTGGCATCGGTGAACTCGGATATCGGCGTGGCGAACGGCGAATTCTGGCCCTCCAGCTTCAACCTCGATAACTATTCGAAGATCTGGACCAGCGTGGGACTGGCAACGGGACTTGCCAACAGCGTGCTGGTTGCAGGAGCAACAGCTGTTGTCTCGGCAGCTTTGTCGGTTTCGACCGCATTCGTCCTGGTCCGCTACAGCTTCCGGGGCCGCCTGACCATCCTCCGCGGGCTTCTTGCACTCCAGTCAGTGCCGGGCACCCTGATGGTGCTTCCCGTGTTCGTGCTGTTCTCCTCGGCCTCAACATATTTGGGCATCCAGGTCATCGGAACCCAGTGGGGACTGTTCGTCACGTACCTGACGTTCGCCATGCCGTTCTCCACGTGGGTCATGGTCACCTACCTGCGCGGGCTTCCCAAAGAACTTGAGGAAGCGGCCAAGATCGACGGCGCCAGCAATCTCGGTGTCCTGTTCAAGATCATCCTGCCCCTGAGTTGGCCCGGGATTGTGGTTTCCGGAATTTTCGCTTTCCTGCTCGGCTGGAACGATGTCCTGTTCGCATCCGTGATGACCAGGCCGGAAAGCCAGACGGCCGCCGTAGCACTCCAGATCTTCGGTGCGTCGCAGGAGGGCGGCGCCATCCCGTTCTATGGCCAGATGATGGCGGCGGCACTCGTATGCGCCGCTCCAGTGGTCATTCTCTACCTGATTTTCCAGCGTTATCTAGTTGGCGGGCTCACCGCCGGAGGAGTTAAGTAAGCATGGTTTCAGCCCCCCAGGCCTCCTGGGCCCTGTCCGGATTCGGCGATGAAATTGACGACGACCCCGCTGTCCAGATCGCGGTGCTGCAGGCGCTCGGTGCCAACCACATCGAGGTTCGAAGCGCATGGGGCACGAACATCGTGGACCTCAGCGATGAGCAGTTGCAGTCCCTGGCGTCACTATTGGCCGCGAAGGACATGAAAGTGTCTGCGATCGCCTCTCCAATTGGGAAAGTGGATGTCAGCCTGCCAGTAGAGCACGAAGTGGATCGCCTGCACCGTGCCGTCAAGGCCGCAAAGGTCCTGGGCGCAAAGTACATCCGCATCTTCTCCTTCTACTACGGTGAAACCGTCCCGGTCGAAAGCATCCGCGAGGCCGTGATCGAGCGCATGCGTGCGCTCGCTGCTGTCGCCGAGGAGGCAGGTGTGGTCCTGCTGCACGAGAACGAGAAGGATATTTTCGGGGATGTCCCGGACCGCGTGCTGGACATCATTGAAAGCGTAAATTCACCGGCGCTGAAGGTGGCATGGGATGCAGCCAACTTCGTGCAGGTAGGCGTCAAACCGTTTGATGAGGCCTATGAAAAGCTGCGCCCGCACCTGGAGTACCTGCAGGTCAAGGATGCCCTTTTCTCCAACGGACATGTCGTCCCGGCAGGGGAAGGCGACGGCGACGTGCTGCGCACGGTGGAAGCACTCAAAGCGGACGGTTTCGACGGCTTCGCTTCCTTGGAACCCCACCTTGCCGGCGCCCACGGCCTGGGCGGATTCTCCGGCCCCACAGCATTTGGCATTGCTGCCCGCGCCTTCGCAAAAGTCACATCAGAAGCAGGAGTCCAGACGGTATGAGTGAGACATTGAAGGTCGCAATCACCGGTTGCGGCGTCATCGGACGAACCCACGCAGCAGCCCTGCAGGAGTTTCCCGAAGCCAGCATCGTGGCGCTCGTGGACGCGGTCCCCGACGCCGCCGAGTCCCTTGCTGACTTCATCCAAAAGAGCGGCCGTCCGAGGCCTTCTGTGCACGCCACCCTCGAGGAGGCCTTCGCCGCAACCGGGATCGACCTGGTGGCGTTGGCCACCCCCAGCGGACTGCACATCCAGCAGGGCCTTGAGGTCCTCGCCGCCGGCAAGCACGTGGTTATCGAAAAGCCCTTGGACGTGGACCTGAACCGGGCCCAGGAAATCGAGGCGGCCGCCAATGAGGCCGCACGGCGTGGCATCGTCGCCTCCGTGATCAGCCAGCACCGGTTCGACCAATCCAGCGTTGCTGTTGCCGATGCTGTTGCCAAGGGACGATTCGGCCGCCTGACCTCGGCCATCGCTTCAGTGGCGTGGTGGCGCAGCCAGGGTTACTACGATTCCGGTGACTGGCGCGGTACCTGGTCAATGGACGGCGGCGGGGCCTTGATGAACCAGGGCGTCCACACGGTTGACCTGCTGCTGTGGTTCATGGGCCGGCCGGTGGAGATCCACGCCCACACAGCACGCCTGGCGCACGAACGTATCGAGGTGGAGGACACGGCCGTGGCCACCGTAACTTTCGAGAACGGCGGCCTGGCCGTGCTGCACGCCACGACGGCGGCCTACCCCGGCCTGACCGTCCGGGTCCAGCTGATGGGCTCGGAAGGGTCCGCGGTGGTGGACAATGACCAGCTTCACTACTTTCATACCAAAGATGCCGGCGGAGCGTCCGCCGACATGGGGCTGCAGGGCGGGGGAAACCAGGCCCAGGAAGAACTGGCAAAGTATCCGGCCGAAGAATACGAGGCCAAGGATCCCACCGTGTATCCCGCGGGGCACGTACGCCAGTACCGCGACATTATCGCTGCCATCACCGAAGGCAGGCAGCCCGGCGTCACCGTGAGCGACGCCGTCAATGCCCTCGCAACGGTACGCGCCGTCTACGTGTCAGCGACGCTTAACCAGGCGGTACTTTTCGACGACGTCCTGGCCGGCAAGTACAACGACCTCGAAGTCCGCACGGGCAATACTTCGACAGAAAGCGCCTGAAGCCATGAAATTTTCAGTGTTCACCGCGTCCACGCCTGACTGGACTCCCGAAGAAGCCGTAAACCATCTTGCGGCCCAGGGCTGGGACGGCATCGAATGGCGCATCACCGACCAGGCTGAGACGGCCGAACCCGGTTTCTGGGCCGGCAACAAGGCGACCATTCCGCTGTCCGGCCTTGAAGACAACCTGCAAAGAGTAGCCACCATCACCCGGGAAGCAGGCCTCCAGATGTCCTGCATCGGAGGATACGCCCGGTGTGACAACCACAACGACGTCGAACGGATGCTCGGGGCTACCGCAGCCTTGGGCGCGGGCCAGGTCCGCGTCACCACCCTTCCGTTGGGAACGGCGGAATGGGGAGGCGAACAGCCCAGCGGCATTCCTTACCCCGACTTGTTCGAAGCCGCCCGGCGGGACTTTGAATGGGTGGCGGAACGGGCGGCCCACCATGGCGTGAAAGCACTGGTGGAACTGCATCATCGGACCATTACGGCGTCCGCTTCCTCTGCCCGGCGCCTGCTGGAGGGCCTGGATCCCCGGCACGTGGGGGTCATTCACGACCTTGGCAACCTGCTGATCGAGGGCCAGGAAGACTATCTCCCCGCTTTCGAACTGCTGGGAGAGTACCTGGCGCATATCCATGTCAAAAACGCCGTATGGGTCCGCGCCGACGAGACGGATGAGTCCGGTGCGGTCGTTTTCCGCAACGAGTGGGCACCCCTGCAGTCAGGGCAGGGGAGCGTGCTGGAATACTTCAAGGCGTTGGCGGCCCATGGCTACGACGGCTGGGTTACGGTGGAAGACTTCTCTACGGAACTTCCCTTGGCCGAACGCACTGCCGGCAACCTTGACTACCTGCGCCGCACGGCTGCCCTCGCCGGCCTCACCGCAAGTGCCGGGGCCCGGTAAGGCCATGGCACCTTCAATAGCAGCACATCCCGACCGGCTCCTGCCGGCAGAGCCGGCAGTCCGGGAGATCGCCCGTTCCCTGTACAGCCGGGTAGCCGGCCTGCCGATCATCTCGCCGCATGGACACGTAGATGCAGGGGTCATCGAGCAGAACCTGCCGTTCCCCGATCCTGCCGCCCTCCTGGTCACCCCCGACCACTACGTGACCCGTCTGATCCACGCAGGCGGTGTTCCCATGGACCGGTTGGGCCTTGGTGCTTCACCGGCCGGCTCCCGTGAGGTCTGGCGCAACTTCTGTGCCGCATGGCCCGCCTTCGAGGGCACGGCTTCCGGGTATTGGATCCGCCAGGAGTTCGAGCATGTTTTCGGTCTGCACGAAGAGCCCACGGTGGAGAACGCCGACAGGCTCTACGACGCGCTCGCATCCAAGCTTGAAGAGCCTGGATTCCGGCCGCGGCAACTGTTCAAGGAGTTCAACATAGAGGTGCTCGCCACCACGGACGATCCCCTGGACTCGCTGGACAGCCATGCCGCTCTGCAGGCAGACCCCGCGTTTCCGGGCCGGGTGCTGCCCACCTTTCGGCCGGACCAGTACCTCAACATGGCCCACCCGGCCTGGCAGGGCAACGTGGAACGGCTCATTGCTGTGGCCGGCGGGGGTGCTTCCGGTTACGCGGGATATATCCGGGCGCTCGAGGCACGCAGGCGACACTTTGTTGAGCGCGGAGCAGTTTCAGCGGACCACGGCGTGTTCACTCCCGCCACCCTCAAGCTGGACGACGCCGAGGCGGAGCGGCTTTTCGAGCGGGGCAGGGCCGGCCAGGCGGGCCCGAAGGAGCGGGATGCCTTCGAGGCCCACATGATTTATCAAATGGCCCGGATGTCCGTAGAGGACGGGCTGGTCATGACCATCCACCCGGGCTCGTACCGAAACCACCACGGCCCTACATTTGACGCCTTTGGCGCCGACACGGGCCACGACATTCCATTCGCCGTGAACTACACCGAGGCCATCCGTCCGCTGTTGAAGGACTTTGGCACGGCCAAGGACTTCCACCTCGTGCTGTTCACGCTGGACGAAACCGTCTTCTCGCGTGAGCTGGCACCGCTTGCTGGTTTCTACCCTTCCGTGTACATCGGTGCCCCGTGGTGGTTCCTTGACGCACCCGACGCAATGCTGCGTTTCCGATCCGCAGTGACGGAAACGGCTGGTTTCTCCCGGTCCTCAGGATTCATTGATGACACGCGCGCCTTCTGTTCCATACCAGCCCGGCACGATACGTCCCGGCGAATTGAGGCTTCCTTCCTGGCCCGGCTGGTGGCCGAGCACCGGATCAGCGAGGAGCGCGCCCATGAGCTGATTGTGGACATCGTTGATGCATCCCCACGGCGGGTGTTCAAACTGTGAATGGTGTCCCCCCTGTGCTGGACCGCAGCCTGAAACCGCTGCCCAAGGCACCGGTACGTATCGTGCATCTTGGCCTGGGTGCCTTTCACCGGTCCCACCAGGCCTGGTACACGCAGCATTCATCCGACGCCGGGGGCTGGGGGATAGCTGCCTTCACCGGCCGCCGCCCTGATGCCGCCCAAGCACTATCCGGCCAGGATTGCCTCTATACCCTGATAGAACGGTCGGCCGGCGGGGACAGCTTCGAAGTCATCGGCAGCATCGTCGAGGCGGTGGACGGAGCCAACATCAGCCGCCTGTCCGAACTGGTCTCGGCCAGGGAGACGGCCATCGTCACCATGACCATCACGGAGGCCGCCTACGGGCTGGCCGCAGATGGTACCTTCGACGCCGATGCTCCCGCCGCGGCCGGCGACCTCCGTGAGTTGGCAGCGGCAGCAGCCGGGGGAACCGGGACACCCTCAACCCCATTGGGACGGCTGGTGCTGGCGCTCGCAGGCCGGAAGGACGCAGACGCCGGGCCGCTCGCCGTCGTGAGCTGTGACAACCTGTCGGCCAACGGGGACGTGGCGCGCCGCGCTGTCCTGGGTATGGCCGCCGCCTGGGGTCAGGAGCTGACTGACTGGATCGCCGGCAATGTCAGCTTTGTCAGCACCTCGGTGGACCGAATCACCCCGGGGACCAGGCACACGGACATCGAGGAAGTGGCGGAGCGCTGCCAATACCGGGACAGCTCACCTGTCGTGGCCGAACCGTTCCGGAACTGGGTGCTCAGCGGGGACTTCCCGGCCGGCAGGCCGCGCTGGGAGGAAGCCGGCGCCGTCGTTGTTGATGACATCGAGCCCTACGAAAACCGCAAACTGTGGCTGCTGAACGGTTCCCACTCGATCCTGGCGTATGCCGGGCAGCTCCGCGGCCACACCACCGTTGCCGAGGCGCTGGCCGACCCGCTCTGCCGCAAAGCCGTGGAGGATTTCTGGGACGAGGCAGCCAGACAACTGCAGGGGGAGGGACTGGAGATCCCGCAGTACCGGCGGGCACTGCTGGAGCGCTTCGGTAATGCCCGGATAGCCCACCGCCTTGCCCAGATCGCGGCGGACGGAACCACGAAGCTTCGCATGCGGGCAGTTCCCGTCCTTTTAGGCGAACGGTCCGACGGCCGGACCGGCAGAAGCAGTGCGCGGATGCTGGCCGCCTGGATCGATTACCTAGGTTTCGCCCAGGACTTCCAGGACCCGCTCAGTGCGGAGATCCGCGGGGCGAACAGACTGGATGGCATTGAGAGGGTCCAGGCGCTGCTCCGGCTGGTCAGCGCGAATCTTGCCGACGACCCGCAGATTGTTTCCCTTGTCCACGGGCTCTGCGGAACCCTCGGCACCGCGTCGTCCATCGATGCCCCCACACATATTTGAACCCGGAAGGAACACCCAAATCCTATGAAAATCGTTGCTGCTGACGTCTTTGTGACCAGTCCCTCCCGGAATTTCGTGACGCTCCGGATCACTACCGAGGATGGTGTGACCGGTATTGGTGACGCCACGTTGAACGGCCGTGAGCTTGCTGTTGCCGCGTACTTGAAGGAGCATGTGGCGCAGCTGTTGATCGGGAAGGACCCGCACCGGATCGAGGACACCTGGCAGTTCCTGTACCGGTCCTCGTATTGGCGCCGGGGCCCGGTGACGATGGCCGCGATCGCGGCGGTTGATATGGCGTTGTGGGACATCAAGGGCAAGATGGCGGGCATGCCGGTGTACCAGTTGCTGGGCGGGGCATCGCGGAACGGGCTGCGCGCTTACGGGCACGCCTCGGGGGCGGACCTTCCGTCTTTGTTTGATTCGGTCCGGGAGCACCTGGAGCTCGGGTACAAGTCCATCCGGATCCAGACCGCCGTGCCCGGGATCAAGGCGGTCTACGGAGTGGCGGCTCAGGCGCAGGCCTCGGGGGAGCGGTATGACTACGAACCTGCCGGGCGGGGTGCGTTCCCGGTGGAGGAGGACTGGGACACCAGGGCCTACCTGCGCCACCTGCCTACCGTGTTTGAGGCGGTCCGGAACGAGTTCGGCCCGGAGATCCCTTTGCTGCACGACGGGCACCACCGGATGACGCCGATCCAGGCCGCGAAGCTGGGCAAGGCGCTGGAGCCGTATGACCTGTTCTGGCTGGAGGACTGCACCCCGGCCGAGAACCAGGAGGGCCTGCGCCTGGTCCGCCAGCACACCACCACCCCGCTGGCCATCGGGGAAATCTTCAACACGGTGTGGGACTACCAGACCATCATCAAGGAACAGCTGATCGACTACGTCCGGGCCGCCTCCACCCACTTCGGCGGGATCTCCCCGTTGAAGAAGGTGATGGACTTCGCCGCGCAGTACCAGATCAAGTCCGGCTTCCACGGCCCCACGGACATTTCCCCGGTCGGGTTCGCCGCGCAGCTGCACGTTGGTTTGGCGATCCATAACTACGGCATCCAGGAATACATGCAGCACTCGGACAAGACCAACGAGGTCTTCGAACAATCCATGACCTTCGTGGACGGCTACCTCCACCCCGGCGACAACCCCGGCATCGGCGTCGAATTCAACGAAGAAGCCGCAGCAGCCTACCCCTACCAGCAGGCCTACCTGCCCTACAACCGCCTCATCGACGGAACGGTCCACGACTGGTGA
>NZ_VHIJ01000019.1:0-114472 GCF_006680095.1 Pseudarthrobacter sp. B4EP4b
GGGCGGGGCTGCGGGAGAGGGGGCGGGGCTGGCGCCGTCAGAGGGGCTGGGGGCAGCTGCACCCTGCTGGCCGGGCACAGCCAGTGCAAGGCTGGAGCCTACCTTCGCGCCAACGAACGCGTTGTAGATGACCTCGCTGCCGGTCTTCAGTTTCTCGTCCAGTTCGAGCGGTTCCGGCTCGCCGGCGAACGTATCTTCCAGCGTGGACCCGTCGCTGCCGTTCAGGGCCAGGATTGAGATGTTGGCGATCTGGTTGGCCTTCACTGGTTCGCCGCTGCCCTCGGTGACCACCTTGATAGTGGGGTCAGCCACTTCCAGCGGCTTGTCGAATTCCACGCCAGGGGCCTTTTTGTCCCCGTTGTCAGTCAGTTTGAGGGAGTCGAACTTCGCAGTCTCGCCAGCAGGCTTGCTTGTGGGTTCCGGCCCTGCCGAAGAACCGCCGCAGGCGGTCAGCAGCAGCAGAGCGGGAAGAAGGATTGCTAGTAGTCGGCGCACGTAAGAGAACTTTCGTCGGGGCAGGATGGAGGCGGCGACCCACGCCTGGGCGGGCAGTACCGCGGAAGGGCCCGATTAAAGGCCCTATCCAGAATAGCCTCCGAACCTGAGTGTCAGCCCATAGAGTCCAGAAGAGCGTCCACCCGGTCATCAACGCTGCGGAAGGGATCCTTGCACAGGATGGTCTGGTGGGCCCTGTCATTCAGTTTCAGGTGCACCCAGTCCACGGTGTAGTCCCGGCCCAGCTCCTGGGCCCGCCGGACGAAATCACCGCGAAGTTTCGCCCGCGTTGTTTGCGGGGGTGCGTCCACGGCGTCCTTGATGACGGTATCGTCCACGATCCGCCGCACTGCCCCGCGGGACTGCAGAAGGTAATACAGGCCCCGGCTGCGGGAAATGTCATGGTAGGTGAGGTCCAGCTGGGCTATGCGCGGGGCGTCCAGGCCCAGCCCGTGGCGTTCGCGGTAGTTGTCCATCAACTTCTTCTTGATGGCCCAGTCGATCTCCGTGTCAATACCGCGGGTGTCACCGCTTTCGATGGCCTTCAGGGTCCGCTCCCACAGGTCAAGGATCAAGGGAACATGCGGGTTGTGCGCGCCGTGCTCTTTGACGAACGCCGTCACCTTGGTCAGGTATTCCTGCTGGATCTCCAATGCCGTCAGTTGGCGCCCGTTGGCAAGCCGGACCAGCGCCCGGCCGCTGAGGTCGTGGGAGATTTCACGGATGCTGCGGATGGGGTTTTCCATCCGCATGTCCCGCATGATCACCCCGGCCTCGATCATGCGCAGGACCAGGTCCACCGTGCCCACTTTCATCAGGGCCGTGGCTTCGGACATGTTCGAGTCACCCACAATAACGTGCAGCCGCCGGTAGAACTCGGCGTCCGCGTGCGGCTCGTCCCTGGTGTTGATGATGGGCCGTGACCGGGTGGTGGCGGAGGACACCCCTTCCCAGATGTGGTCTGCCCGCTGGGAGAAGGCGAAGGTGGCCCCGTGCGGGGTCTTGAGGATCTTCCCCGCCCCGGCAATAAGCTGACGGGTGACCAGGAAAGGAATCAGGATCTCGGCGAGCCTGGAGAATTCCCCGCGGCGGGGAATCAGGTAGTTCTCGTGGCTGCCGTAGGAGTTCCCGGCCGAGTCCGTGTTGTTCTTGAAAAGGTAGACCGTGCCGTTGAAGCCCTCCGCCGCGAGCCGTGCCTGGGCCTCGTCCACCAGGTCATCGAGGATCAGTTCTCCGGCACGGTCATGGGCGATCAACTGCGCGAGGTCGTCACACTCGGCTGTGGCATATTCGGGGTGCGACCCTACATCCAGGTACAGCCGTGAGCCGTTGGTGAGGAAGACGTTGGATGACCGGCCCCAGCTGACCACCTTGCGGAAGAGGTACCGGGCCACCTCCTCCGGGGCAAGAGGCCTCGAGTCGGGGCTGGAATACGAAATCCCGAATTCCGTTTCGATACCGAAGATTCTCTTGTCCATGTTTCCTCCTAGGCCAGCAGTGCAGTGATATCCGCGTCGTCAAGCCGGCGGAAAGCGCGCCGTGAACCGCGTGAACTCTCCGACTGCCTGTCCAGGACGGCAACTTCCACCGCCGTGGCCGGCAATGCCTTCGGCTGGGCATCAGACTCGGTGGCCGGGACGAGCGCGGCCATGGCCAGCCGGAGGGCGTCGGCGAAGCTGAGCGAACTGCGCCACCCCTCATCGATGGCCGAGGATACCTTGTCCGCCTGTCCGCCCATGACTACGAACTGGTGTTCGTCCGCGATGGAACCATCGAAAGTCAGCCGGTAGAGATGGTCCTCAGCCTGTGTGGGGCCTACCTCCGCTACTGCCAGTTCCACCTCGAAGGGCTTCTGTTCTGCGGTGAACACGGCGCCCAGGCTTTGTGCGTAAACACTGGCGAGCCCGCGGGCGGTGACGTCCTCGCGGTCGTAGGAGTAGCCACGGACATCGGCGTACCGCACCCCGGCCTGCCGGAGGCTTTCGAATTCGTTGTATTTTCCGACGGCGGCGAACGCGATCTTGTCGTAAATCTCGCCGATCTTGTGCAGGGACGGCGAGGGGTTCTCGGCTACCAGCGCGATGCCGTCCGCGCAGCTGATCACGGCGACAGACCGGCCGCGGGCAATGCCCTTCCGTGCGAAATCCGCACGGTCCTTCATCAGCTGCTCAGGTGATACATAAAACTGCTGTGTCATTGTCAGGCCTCCCGTCCAGCGTTGGTACGGGATTCGATGACGTTGGTCGCGGCGGCAGCGAGTTCGTTTTCAGCCACCCGCCGGGCACCTGTCCTGTCCACGGTGTAGATCACTGGCCACAACTTCCGGACGGTGTCCGGGCCGCCGGTCGCCGAATCGTCGTCGGCCGCATCGTAGAGGGCTTCGACGGCGACGGAGACGGCTTCGGCTTCGTTCAGGTTGGGCCGCCACAGCTTCTTCAGGGCCCCCCGGGCAAAGACCGAACCCGAGCCCACCGTGTGGTGCTCGTGTTCTTCGTACCGGCCGCCCGTGACGTCGTAGGAGAAAAGCCTTCCGACGCCGGCACTGGTGTCGAAGCCTGCGAAGAGCGGCACTACGGCGAGCCCTTGCAGTGCCAGGGGAAGGTTGCCGCGGATCATTGCCCCCAGCCGGTTGGCCTTGCCTTCCAGGCTGAGCAACGTGCCTTCGATCTTCTCGTAGTGTTCGAGTTCCACCTGGAACAGGCGGGTGAGGTCTATGGCGATGCCGGCAGTACCGGCGATCCCCAGGACGGAGTAACGGTCCGCCGGGAAGACTTTTTCAATGTGCCTGCTGGCAATCACGTTGCCCATGGTGGCCCGCCGGTCCCCCGCCATCAGCACGCCGCCGGCATAGCTCAACGCGACGATGGTGGTGGCATGCGGCACCTGCAGCGGAGCGGCGCCGGGCGCAGCCGACTGGAGTCCCCTGTTATAGGGCAGGAGCTCGGGCCGGTCCCGTTGCAGATGTTCGGTGAAGGACGAGGTGGCGTTGGCGGCTACCCGGTTGGCGGTTGATTCCTGCACTCATGCACTCCTTGAACGTAGTTCTTCAACGTCGGTACAGATTCCGGCCGGCCGCGGCTTCCGCCACCCTCCGGTCCGGGTTACTGGCCGCCTTTTTGGACGAAGGCGCGCACGAACTCCTCAGCGTTGGATTCCAGCACTCCATCGATTTCGTCGAGAAGGTCATCGACCCCTTCGGTGGCTGCTGATGCCTGTGCTTCGGGCGGCGCCGGGGGTGCCTCGGGGATGTCCTCGTCGACCTGGTCGTCGCGCGATTGGGGCTGCTGCTGCTCCTGGCCTGCCATTGTTACCTCTCCCTTTCCTGTCGTCAGATCCGGCGGATCTTCCGATATGCCCATCCTGCCACGAAGCGGTCCCTCCGGCGCGGTTTATGCCGCAGGCGGAGCGGTGCTGTGTCCCAGCAGCTCTCCAAGGAACGGGCCTGCTTCCCGGTAGCGTGCGAACAACGCGCCGGTCAACGCTTTGGTTCCTTTCAAGGGTTCCCGGGTGGGCACGCGCTGGAGCCTTCCGTAGCCCGGGACATCGAAGATCACCGAGTCCCAGCTGGCCCCCACCACGTCCTTGCCGAAGCTGCTGACGCACTTCCCCCGGAAGAACGCGCGGGTGTCCGACGGCGGCTCGGCCACCGCCGCTGCTATGGCGGCGTCGTCGACGACCCTGTCCATGCGGTTCCTGGCCAGGAGACGGTAGTAGAGGCCTTTCTCGGGCCTGATGTCCGCCCATTGGAGGTCGATCAGCCCCAGCCGGGCATCGTTCCACTGAAGTCCGTCGCGGTCGCGGTAACCCTCCAGGAGCGAGAGCTTGGCAACCCATTCCACGGAGCTGGCGGCCGCTGCCCGGTCGTTGTCCAGCTGGGTGAGCACCATGGCCCAGCGGTCCAAGACGTCATGCGTGTGCCCGTCACCGTCCAGGGCGTCGCCCACGCCGGTGTCCTGCGCCAGCTTGGCCGCTGCCTCGTGGTACATCCATTGCAGGTCCAGGGCCGTAACCCGCCTGCCGTCGGAGAGCCGGACGGTGGCGGTCAGGGAGGTATCGTGGCTGATTGCCTGCAGGGCGGAGACGGGTTCGTGGACCTCAACCTTCGGTGCAAGACCTGCCTCGATCAGGCTGAGGACCAGGGAGGTGGTCCCGAATTTCAGGTAGTTGGAGACCTGGCTGAGGTTGGCGTCGCCAATGATCACGTGCAGGCGCCGGTACTTGTCCGCCGTCGCGTGCGGCTCGTCCCTGGTGTTGATGATGGGACGCCGGATGGTGGTTTCCAGGCCCACTTCGGCTTCGAAGAAATCGGCCCGCTGGCTGATCTGGTAACCCGGGGCCGATGCGTCCTGGCCAATCCCTACCCGCCCGGATCCACAAAGGATCTGCCGGCTGACGAAAAAGGGCGTCAGGCCCCGGACGATGTCTCCAAAAGGTACCGACCGTGGCATGAGGTAGTTCTCGTGAGAGCCGTAGGACACGGATTTGTTGTCCGTGTTGTTTTTGTACAGGTTTACGGGCGGCAGGTCGGGGTCTGCCGCCAGCCGCCTTACCGTGGCCAGGGCAACGAGGTCTCCCGCCGCGTCCCAGGTGACTGCGTCCCGCGGGTTGGTCACCTCGGGGCTTGAGTACTCGGGGTGTGCGTGGTCCACGTACAGCCTGGCCCCGTTGCCGAGGACCATATTCATGAGGAGGGTGCCGGACTCGTCCTGCCCGTCGAGCTCCAGCTCCTCCCGGCCGTAGGCCAGTGCCACCGCTTCGGCATCCAGCACCGGTGGCTGGTCAGTGAGTTGGCTGGGGTGCGCCGAGCCCCTGTCCACGGTCCAGCCGCGGGCGTCGTGCAGGGGTTCTTCATCCGTATAGTCCCACCGGGTTTCCGCGCCGCCGGCGGCACGCTGGCGTGTTACCTGGGCATACGCCTGCACCACGCGGGCGCTCATCATGGTGGCGTTGGCGGACGGGGCGGACGGGGCATGGATGCCGTATTCGGTTTCTGCTCCCATGACACGCATGGCCCCGCCCACGGGGAGGGCGCCCCCGGCGGCGGGTTCCTGCGCTGCCGTCATAGATACTGCCCTGTGGTCGGCATTGTTTCGATCGACTTTCCTGGCTCCTGGCCCGCCTTGCCCTGGACGATGGTGCGGATGTATGTGATCCGTTCGCCCTTTTTGCCCGAGATACGTGCCCAGTCGTCCGGATTAGTGGTGTTGGGCATGTCTTCGTGCTCGCGGAATTCGTCCACCACGGCACGGAGCAGGTGCTCGATCCGAAGGCCCTTCTGGTGCGTGGTGAGGAGGTCCTTGATGGCGTACTTCTTGGCCCGGTCCACTACGTTCTGGACCACGGCGCCGGAGTTGAAGTCCTTGAAGTACAGCATTTCGGTATCGCCGTTGGCGTAGGTGACTTCCAGGAATTCATTGGACTTGTCCGTGGAGTACATGGCTTCCACGGTGCGTTGGACCATGGCGTCCACTGTGGCCTGGACGTCGCCGTTGTGCTCGGCGAGGTCGGACTCGTGGAACGGCAGGTCCGTGGTGATGTACTTGTTGAAGATGTCTGCGGCCGCCTCGGCATCCGGGCGGTGGATCTTGACCTTGACGTCCAGCCGGCCGGGCCGGAGGATGGCGGGGTCGATCATGTCCTCGCGGTTGGACGCACCAATGACGATGACGTTGTCCAGCCGCTCAACGCCGTCGATCTCGCTCAGAAGCTGGGGAACGATGGTTGTTTCGACGTCGGAGGAAATCCCCGTGCCGCGCGTGCGGAACAGCGAATCCATCTCGTCGAAAAACACCACGACGGGGCTGCCGTCGGACGCCTTCTCCCGTGCGCGGGAAAAGATGAGGCGGATGTGCCGTTCGGTTTCACCCACGTACTTGTCCAGGAGCTCGGGGCCCTTGATGTTCAGGAAGTAGCTCTTGAGGTCCACGTTTCCTGAGCGCTCTGCCGCGCGGGCGGCCAGCGAATTGGCCACCGCCTTGGCGATGAGGGTCTTGCCGCAGCCGGGAGGGCCGTAGAGCAGGATGCCCTTGGGCGCCTTCAGCCCGTGTTCCCGGTAAAGGTCGGGGTGCAGGAACGGCAGTTCCACGGCGTCGCGGATCTGCTCGATCTGCGGCCCGAGCCCGCCGATATCCTCATAGGTGATGTCCGGGACCTCTTCGAGGACCAGGTTCTCCACCTCGGACCGGGGCACTTTCTCCAGCGCGTACCCGGTCCTGGAGTCGATCGAGAGGGCATCGCCCACGCGGAGCTTTTCGGCCAGGAGCGCTCCGGACAGCCGGACCACCCGCTCTTCGTCGGCCCGTCCCACCACGAGGACGCGGTCCGCGCCGAGCATTTCCTTCAGGGTGGCCAGTTCACCTGCGCGCTCATAGCCAAGCCCGGCCACAACGAGCAGTGCCTCGTTAAGGAGGACTTCCTGGCCCACCGCCAGTTGGTTGATGTTCACCAGCGGGCTGATGCCCACCCGCATCTTCCGGCCCGCATTAAAGATGTCCACCGATTCTTCGGTGGCTGCCTGCCCGCTGTTGCCCGGAGAGGGCTGGCGCCGCGGATTCAGCTGGAGAATGGTGCCAAAGCTGTAAGGAGGTTGTCCTTCCTGGTCCAACGCGTTCTTCAGCCGGAGAATCTCGGCCTTCGCGGCTTCAAGCATGGTGACCAGCTTGGTGTTGTTCTGCGTTGCCGCGGCCAACTGCCGGTCGATGTGCCTGAGCTTGTCCCGGAGGATGTTGACCTGGCGGTCGGCAACCGAGAGGTCGTTGGCGGCAGACTGCTCTGCCGGTGTACGTCCGGAGTCCTGGTTTGGCGTCTCCATGATGTATCAGCCCCTTCCTGCGCTTCTATTAAGACCTTAGCCCCAAGATGGCAGGTAGGGATGGAGACTCCCGAAATATGGACTAGATCTTGATCTAAGGCGTGTCCACGACGTTCGTCCCCGCAATCGCGTCCCTGGCAGCGCGCCGGAGCTTCTTGTCCGAGACCAGCCGCTCCCCTACCGCTCCGGGTGTCCAGGCGTTGACATCCTCTTCGTTGAAGTCCGTCTTCGAAGGGCGGCGCTTGACGGAGATGCCCGTGACGCCGTCGGCCAGCCGGCGTGTGACCAGCAGGAATCCGGTGTGCGCCACCATCCGGTGATCGGGGCGGACGGCGAGGCCCTCGAGGTGCCAGCCGCGAACCATGGACTCCCAGGCATCGGGTTCGGTGAACCGGCCATCGGCGCGGATGGCTTCGGCTGTCCGCGACAATTGGGTGACGGTGGCCACGTAGTTGATCCATACGCCGCCCGGCGCGAGGACCGTTGCCACGGCGTCAAGGCATTCCCAGGGAGCGAGCATATCCAGGACCACCCGGTCCACGGAGCCGGGCTCCTCTGTCCGGACAACTTCCTCCTGGAAGTCGCCCAGGGTGATCTGCCACGCCGGGTGCGGGCCGCCGAAGATGGTCTCGACGTTCCCGCGGGCGATGTCCGCGAATTCTTCACGCCGTTCGAAGGAGTGCAAGTAACCGCTGTCCCCCACCGCGCGAAGAAGGGAGATGGACAGGGCGCCGGAGCCCACGCCCGCCTCCACTACCCGTGCGCCGGGGAAGATGTCCGCCATGGTGATGATCTGGCCGGCATCTTTGGGATAGACAACGGCAGCGCCGCGGGGCATGGAGAGGACGAAGTCCGAGAGCAGCGGGCGCAGCGTCTGGTACTGCTGGCCAACGTTGTTCACCACAACGGAGCCGTCCACCTTGCCGATGATGTCATCGTGGTTCAGGAAGCCGCGGTGGGTATGGAAGGCTCCGCCCCGTTCGAGGGTGACAGTGTTCATCCGGCCGCGCTCGTCCGTCAGCTGGACGCGTTCGCCTTCGCGAAACGGTCCGCGGCGGCGGGCAGCTCCCACCGGCTGCGAGGCTCCGGGGCCAACACCGGGTTGGGCTGCCGCGGCGGCTTCGTTGACGGCAGTTTCGCTGCTCATGATTTTCCTCGCTCCTGTAAAACTGTTGCGCCCCCGCGCGAACGTCGCTGAAGACGTCAGGCTGTGGCGGCGGCAATGCACTGCCGGCAGGTAACTCTACCGGTTCCTGCCCTGCGGGCGCCCATCCGGCCGCGGACGCCTGCCGGTAATGGCGGCCAGTACCGCTTCCTGCGAGAGCAGCCCGGTCACCTTGCCGTTGTGGTCAACGACGGCGTAGTGGCGGCCTTCGAGCTGCGACAGGAAGTGCAGGAGTTCCTGCCCTTTCGACCATTCGGGCACGTAGGCTCCGGCGGCGAGGGCGTAGGACACCGCACTGAGGGGCGTGGTTCCGGCAGCGGCGGGCGGAACGGATTGCAGGGCGGCCGGATCCACAACGCCTTGCGGCCGCCCGTCCGCGGCGCAGACCACTACGGAGATAGACGACGGCGCTCCCATCCGGAGTGCTTCCTGGACTGACGCGGTGGCTGGCAGTCCGACGGCCGGCGTCGACAATCCTGCCGCACTGACCAGGTGCAGCCGTCCCCGCAGGGTTCCCTGCTGGATGGCTGCGGAGGCACCCATCCACAGGAATCCGGCCACCAGGATGGTAATCATCAGGTTGCCGAAGTCAGGTGAACCGCCGGCCAATAGAGGGCGGAGGATGAACCAGTAGCCGAGCAGGATCACGATCACGCGGCCACCCCAGCCTGCCGCCACGGTGCCCTTAGCCTGGCTGCCGGTGGCCTTCCACACCGCCGACTCCACCAGCCGGCCGCCGTCCAGGGGTAGTCCGGGAAGGACGTTGAAGACGCCGAGGACGAAGTTGGACCACATAAAGATGTTGATGAGCATTTCAGCGACACTGCCCAGGCTGTCGGAGTCATGAACCAGCCAGGCGCCGGCGGCCAGGACAAAATTGGCGGCAGGACCGGCCAATGCCACCAGGACGGAGCGTCCCGGAGTGGCCGTGAAGCTGTCGAACTGGGTGTGCCCGCCCCACAGGTTGAGCACAATCTTTTGTGTGGGCCAGCCGTAGATTCTGGCCGTCAGGGCATGGGCGAGTTCGTGGACCAGGACTGAGATCAGCAGAAGCACCGCATAGGCGAACGCGATGACGTACGCACTGACTCCGAGCGCCGGGTTGCTCCGGTCAAGGACCGGCCCGAAAACAACTACCGTGAACGCTGCGATGATGAACCAGGAATAGGCCAGGACAACCGGAACGCCGGCAATCCGCCCCAGCGGGATGCCTTCACGGCGGACCGGAGTGGCCGTCTCAGTCATGGACGGCCCCCGGAGCTCCGGCCCCTTCCAGTGTTGCCGGTTCATGCAGGGCAGTCCCGTACCCAGCGGATTCCTTCGGACGGGAGCGGGCCAGGAGCAGGTCCTCCAGATCGGCGAGGGACCGGCCGGCCAGGGAATCCCAAAGAATGTAGCGTTCGCTTTCAGGCAGCGGGACTATATGTGGAATGGCAACGGTGGCCACGCCGGAGGCCACCGCGGCCGCCACGCCCGGAGTTGAGTCTTCAAGTGCAACGCAGTGTTTCAGGGAAAGGTCCGGATCGGATTCCTGGAGCTGTTCCACTGCCTTCAGGTAGGCCTCGGGGTGTGGTTTGCCCTGCGCCACCGAGTCCCCGGTGACCACCACTTCGAAGTACGGGCGGGGAAGGCTGGCCACCACTTCACGGGCCAGAGGCCCCTCAGACATGGTGACAAGCGCGCACCTCACGCCCGCCTGGTGCAGGTTTTCCAACAGTTCCCGGGCGCCCGGCCGCCAGGGCACCTGCTGCCGGACGCTCGCCACCACTTCGGCGGTCAGCGTGTCGATAATCTGCCGTATGCCCAGATCCACTCCGGCCTGCTGGAGGAGACCGGCCGAGAATGTCAGCGACTGGCCCACCAGCTGCATGGCCTGTTCATGGGACCAGGTTCCGCCGTGGGCTTCAACCAGTGCGTGCTCGGCTGCGATCCAGTAGGGCTCGGTGTCCACTATGGTGCCGTCCATGTCCCACAGGACGGCTCTCAGCGGGGAAGGTGTGGCTGGCTGTCGCATCCACCCAGTCTACGGGGACAGCCTGAACGGGAGCTGGGGCTACGCCTTGGGCGAATACGGGACCCGTTGCTGCCGTATACGGCGCGGACAGTGCATTTTTCGGCGCTTCATTCAATGCAACACCCTGCTCCTTGGACGTAGGGTGAAGAAATGAATAGCTTCGAGGGAGACACCACCGACCCGGGGGCAGGACCCGCCCGCGAACGGTTCCTGCAGCCTGTGCCTGACGGACAGCGCGTGACAGTGATGCTTGCCGCCTTTGAAGGCTGGAATGATGCCGGAGAGGCCGCAAGCGACTCGCTGCGGTACCTGAACAAGCTGTGGGGCGGCAAGAAGGTGGCGTCCATCGACGCCGACGAGTACTACGATTTCCAGTTCACGCGCCCCACCATCCGCAGGAACGCTGCCGGCGAACGTAAGATCAAGTGGCCCTCCACGCGCATCTACAAAGCCAGCGCCCCCAATTCCAACGTGGACGTCATCTTTGTCCAGGGCACCGAGCCGTCCTATAAATGGCGCGCGTACACGGCCGAACTCCTGGTCCATGCCGAAGCGCTGAACGTTGACTACGTCATCCTGGTGGGCGCCCTGCTGGCGGACGTTCCCCACAGCCGGCCCATTCCCGTGAGTACCTCCTCCGACGACGGGCCGCTGCGCGAACGCATGAACCTGGAAGCGTCACAGTATGAGGGGCCGGTGGGAATCGTGGGAGTCCTCTCCGAGGTTTCGCTGCTGGCCGGGATCCCCACGGTCTCGCTCTGGGCGGCGGTTCCGCACTACGTTGCGCAGGCTCCTTCGCCGAAGGCGCAGCTGGCACTCCTGCACCGCATCGAGGAGCTGCTCCAGGTGCCGCTGGACACGCATGAACTGGCGGAGGAAGCCGACGCGTGGGAGCGGGGCGTGGACGAACTGGCCACCGAAGATCCCGAAATCGCAGCCTATGTCCGGCAGCTTGAAGAGGCGAAGGACACGGCCGATCTTCCGGAAGCAACGGGTGAGTCCATCGCCCGCGAGTTTGAACGCTACCTCAAACGCCGGGGCCAGGACCGGCCCTAGCCGGTACAGGCCCGCCGGAGCCCTGAGACTGCCTCCGGACCTGCCATTCGGGCAGGTCCGGAGGCAGCTCTTTTAGAGCCGGATGCCGAGGAGGGCGTCGACGGCGTCCCGCACCAATGCCTGGTCCTCGCCGCTGGCCGGGGTTTCGCCGGCGTTCGCTTTTTCAGCCCAACGGGAGACAGCCGCAAGAGCCGCTGGAGCGTTGAGGTCGGCAGCCAGGGCTGCGCGCATTTCCGCGATCAGGGCGGATGCCGAGCCGGCGGGAGCGAAGGCCAGCGCCTGGCGCCACGCGGCCAGGTCTGCTTTCGCGGCCTCGAAACCTTCTTCAGTCCAGGACCAGTCCGAACGGTAGTGGTGGGCAAGGATGGCCAGGCGGATGGCGGCCGGGTCCTCCCCTGCGGCCCGCAGCTTCGAGACCAGCACCAGGTTGCCCTTGGACTTGCTCATCTTCTCGCCGTCCAGGCCCACCATTCCGGCGTGGGCGTAGTGCTTTGCGAGCGGGACACCGGCGAGGGAATAGGCGTGGCCGGCTCCCATTTCGTGGTGCGGGAAAATGAGGTCGGAGCCGCCGCCCTGGACAGTGAAGGGCGAGGGCAGGTACTTCTGCGCGATCACCGTGCATTCGATGTGCCAGCCGGGCCGCCCTGCTCCGAGGCTGCCGCCGGGCCAGCTCGGCTCGCCTTCCCGCGCCACACGCCACAGCAGCGGATCCAGCGCCTGCCGCTTGCCGGACCGGCCGGGATCTCCGCCGCGTTCGGCGAAAAGCTCCAGCATTTCGCTTTCGGCGAGCCCGGAGATCGAACCCAGCGTCCAGGCGTCCGGCGACACGGACTGCTTGCCGGCTGCTTCGACGTCGTAATAGACATCGCCGTCAGGCTCTCCGTTGGTGCCTTCCACCTTGTAAGCCAGCCCGAGGCTGACCAGGCGCTCTACTTCCGGAACGATCAGGGAGATGGATTCGACGGCGCCGACGTAGTGGTCCGGAGCGAGGACGTTCAGCGCCTCCATGTCCGTTTGGAAGAGTTCGATCTGGCTGGCCGCAAGGTCCCGCCAGTCCACGCCGGTTGCTGTGGCGCGTTCCAGCAGCGGATCATCCACGTCCGTGACGTTCTGGACGTACGACACGGGATGGCCGGCGTCCCGCCAGGCCCGGTTCAGGAGATCGAACGCGACGTAGCTGGCGGCATGCCCCATGTGCGTCGCGTCATAAGGGGTGATGCCGCAGACATACATGGACGGCTGCCCGTCCGGTTCCAGGGCTGCCTCGCGCCCTAAGGCAGTGTCGAACAACCGGATGGCAGGCATGTTGCCGGGCACGTCAGGGACAGGGCGGGAAGTCCAGGATTTCACAGACCAAGCCTAGTGCTAGGCGCTGATGACACCGAAACCGAGAAGCAGGTACAGGGCGAGGCCCAGGAGGATCCGGTACCAGACAAACAGGCGGTAGCTGCGGGTGGAAACGAATTTGAGGAACCAACCGATGATGACGTAGCCCACCACGAGGGCGATGACGGTGGCGAGGGCTGTTTCCGGCAGGCCGTAAGGGCCCGTGATGCCTTCCTTGGACATTGTTTTGTACAGCTGGAAGAGTCCGCTGCCGAAAACGGCCGGAATGGCCAGCAGGAAGGAGTAGCGCGCGGCGGCTTCACGGGTGTAGCCCATCAGGAGGCCGGCAGTGATGGTGCCGCCGGACCGGGATACGCCGGGGATCAGGGCCATGGCCTGCGCAAAGCCAAAGAGGATGCCGTGCTTGTAGGTGAGATGGTTCAGGTCGCGCTTCTGCTTGCCAATGGCGTCCGCAACAGCCAGGATCAGGCCGAACACAATCAGCATGGTGGCGACGATCCACATGCTGCGGAGGACCGATTCAATCTGGTCCTGGAACAGCAGGCCCAGGACGATGATGGGGAGGCTGCCCAGGATGACGAGCCAGCCCATCCGGGCGTCCGGGTCCTGCCGGGATACTTTTCCGGTCAGTGAACCTGCCCACGCCTTGACGATCCGGACAATGTCCCGCCAGAAGTAGATGAGCACCGCGGTTTCGGTTCCGAGCTGGGTGATGGCGGTGAAAGCTGCGCCGGGATCCTCGGCATTGGGCAGGAACTGCCCCACAATCCTCAGGTGCGCACTCGATGAAATAGGTAGAAATTCGGTCAGTCCCTGCACAAGGCCCAACAGGGCCGCCTCAAACCAGTTCACGCTAAGACCCTACGGCATGGCAGTGCCGGTTCTGCCCGTAAGCTTGCTGCTATGCAGCAGCGTTTCGTCGGCAACAGTGGATTGCGAGTTTCCGCCCTTTCCCTAGGCACCATGTCCTGGGCCGGCGAGACGGACGAACAGGACGCTTCGGAACTGCTCCGTAACTTCCTGAATGCGGGCGGCCGGCACGTGGATACTGCGGCGTCCTACGCCGACGGGCGCTCCGAGGCGATGATTGGTTCCCTGCTGGGCGACGTGGTGGCCCGCACCGAGATTTCCATCTCCACCAAAGCGGGAATGACGACGCCGGATGGCCGCCGTGGCGTGGACACCTCACGTAACGCGATGCTCAGCGGCCTTGAAGCCAGTCTGGCAAGGCTCGGCACCGACTACGTGGATATCTGGTTCGCGCAGGCGTGGGACAGCAATGTGCCGCTGGACGAGACACTGTCCGCTTTGGAGTTCGCGGTGCGGACTGGCCGGGCCCGCTATGCCGGCGTTTCGAACTTCAACGGCTGGCAGACCGCCAAGGCAGCGGCCGTTGCGGGCTTTCCGCTGGTGGCTGTCCAGGCGGAATATTCGTTCCTGGAGCGGAAGCCGGAGGCGGAGCTTATTCCCGCCGTCGAGGATGCCGGGCTGGGGCTTATGGCGTGGGCGCCGCTGGGGCGCGGCGTACTCACCGGCAAGTACCGCGGCAGCATCCCGTCCGGTTCCCGCGGAGCGTCGGCGGCGGCGGCCGGCTACGTTGAGCCTTACCTCGACGGCAAGGCATCCAGGACGGTCGAAGCTGTGTGCATGGCAGCCAAAGGTCTGGGCCGGACACCGCAGGATGTTTCCCTTAGCTGGCTGTTGTCGCAGCACGGTGTGTCCACCGCGATTGTTGGGCCCCGCACACCTGCGCAGCTGAAGGAAATTCTCGATGCGCAGTTGACGCCGCTGCCGCCCGAAATTGCTTGCGCCCTGGAGGACGCTTCAGCAGTCAACTAGGGCTTCGGCCGGTCCGTGGTGCGGCTTGTGGGTCAGAGGTTCCGGTCCTCGACGATTTCCAGGTCCTCGTCATCGACGCCGCTCTCTTCATCCTCTTCGTCCTCGTCATCAAAGACCTGCAGCGGGGTGACCTCGTTGTAGGCCTCGTAGAGGGCGTCCTCATAGACTTCGAAGGCATCGGCAACCGCAAAAAAAGCCGCCTCGACGGAGGGATCTCCATCTCCGCGGCGGTTCGATGCTGCTATAAGGTGTTCTTCCAAAGCGGTGGTCAAGGACTGAAGCGCGACACGCGGATCGATGCTCATGACTTCACGTTAGCCGGAAAAGGACGAAAATGGAGAGCAAATGAAGGAACAATTTCTCACCAGCTCGGTCCAGCGGGAACGGGACTATGCGAAGCAGTACGAGTACCTCGTACTGACGGTCAGCCCTGTGGATTCACTGCATGAGGCACGCCGCCGCCTGGTGGAGCACTCCGAATACGGCAAGTGGGAGCTCGAGCGCAGCAAACTGTATATGGGCGGAGGCAGGCGCTTCTGGCTCCGCCGCCGCGTCATGCAGGTCCAGCGGACCGTCTAGGAAACACCTGTCCAGCGGACTGTCTAGGACGTAAGAGTCCAGCGGACCGTCCAGGGAACACCTGTCCAGCTTTTACTCTTCCAGCGGCCCCAGCCAAGCGGTGGCTACCGTGTTGTGGGCCGATTCGTCGTCGGACGGGTGGAACATGCCGGCCAGGACGTCCCGGTACAGGCGCTCGAGCTCGGAGCCGCGGAAATAGCTTGACCCCCCGCTCACCCGGATCGCCAGGTCCACCACACGGCGTGCCGTTTCCGTCGCGTTGACCTTCAGGCCGACGAGCTTGGGGAACCACTGCGGGCCGTGGTCTGCGAGGTTGTCGACGTCGGCCGTCACCGACGCCAGCTGCGGGTACAGGTTATCCATGGCCATCGCCGCTTCGGCGACCTTCCAGCGGATGTCCGGGTCCTGCGCGTAGCTGCGCCCGTTGTTCTTGAAGGAGGTACGCCGTGTGGCAGCCTCCACCCCCACTGCCAGCGCACGTTCCCCCACTCCGGTGTAGACGGCGGCCAGCAGCGTCTCGAAGCACGCGAAGATGGCGAAGATCAGGGGATCGCGGTTGGGACCCACGGGGAGCTTGCGGAAGATCCGGTCTGCCGGGACTACAACGCCTTCCAGGACCGTGGTGTTGGACTGGCTGGCGCGCATCCCGAGTGTGTCCCAGTCATCGAGGATCCGGTAGCCCGGCGTCTGCCGGGTGATAAAACCGTGGACGAGTTCGCCGTCGCCGTCCCTGCCGGACGGGTCCTTCCCGAAGATCCCCAGCCTGGTCCATGCGGGCGAGAGGCTGGTGAAGATCTTGGTTCCGGTGAACGCGTAGCCGCCGCCGGGCAATGGCTCCGCCGCCGTACGGGAGTCGAAGAGGACGGAATCGTTGCCCGCTTCGGAATTGCCGAAAGCGAAGATTTCGCCGGCGGCGGCTTCCTTGAGGACGAAGTCCAGCGAAGAATCCCCGCGTGCGGCGAGGACCTGCGCGACGCCGGTCCACACCAGGTGCATGTTCACCGCCAGCGCGGTGGCGGGCGCAGCCGTTGCCAGTCTGCGCTGGCACTGCGCCGCCGCCGCGAGCCCAAGTCCCTTTCCGCCGTCGTCCACGGGGACAAAAAGCTTCAGGTAACCGTCCTCCACAAGCTCCTGCAGGTCCTCGTGGAAGAACGTGTTGTCCCGGTCGTATCCGGCGGCGCGGCCGCGGATCCGTTCCAGCAGCTCGTCCGGCAGGACGTCGTCCGGGGTCATGGCCACCTGCTCAGTAGTTGGTGAGCAGGGTGTTGAGCACCCTGGCGCCGAACTTAAGTGAGTCCGCAGGGACGCGCTCGTCCACACCGTGGAACATGCCCGTGAAATCCAGTTCGTCCGGCAGCATCAGGGGTGCGAAGCCGTAGCCGGTGATACCGAGCCTGCTGAGGGATTTGTTGTCCGTGCCGCCGGAGAGCGTGTACGGCAGCACCTTGGCGCCAGGGTCTTCCGAATGCAGGGCGTCGATCATGGAGTCCACCAGGTTGCCGGCGAACGGGACCTCAAGGGACACGTCGTTATGGACGTAGCTGACATCCACCCCGGTTCCCGCCAGTTCCCGCACGATTTCCAGGACATGCTCCTGCTGACCCGGCAGGGTGCGGCAGTCTATGAGCGCCTCAGCCGATTCCGGGATGACATTGTGCTTGTAGCCGCCCTTGAGCAGCGTGGGGTTGGTGGTGTTCTGCAGGGTGGCTCCCACAAAACGCGCCACCGTTCCCAGCTGGTCCAGCAGCAGGTCCGGATTGTCGGCGTCGAACTCCACACCCGTGAGTTCGGTCACGCCATCCAGGAACTGCCGGGTGGTGGGGGTCAGTTCGATGGGCCACTTGTATTCGCCGATCCGCGTTACCGCTGCCGCCAGGCGGGTGACGGCGTTGTCCGTGTTGATCTGGGAGCCGTGGCCGGCCCGGCCGTGCGCCACCAGGCGCAGCCAGGAGATTCCCTTTTCCGCGGTCTGGAGCAGGTAGGTGCGCTGGCCGCCGATGGTTGCTGAGAAGCCACCGACTTCGGAGATGGCCTCCGTGGCGCCCTCGAAGAGTTCCGGACGCTTGTCCACTGCGTACCGCGCGCCCAAAGCCCCGCCGGCTTCCTCGTCGGCGAAGAAGGCGAAGATGATGTCCCGCTTGGGCTTTTTGCCGGTCCTGGCGAAGCTCCGCAGGACCGAGAGGATCATGGCGTCCATGTCCTTCATGTCGACGGCGCCGCGGCCCCAGATGAGCCCGTCCTTCAGTTCGGCCCCGAACGGGTCCACGGACCACTGGTCCCGGAGTGCGGGCACCACGTCGAGGTGGCCGTGCACCACGAGGGCGCTGGCGGAGGGGTCCTCGCCAGCCATCCGGGTCACCACATTCGCCCGCCCGGGAGCAGACTCAAAGATCTCGGCCTCCAGGCCGACCTCTTCGATGAGCCCGGCCGCATACTCGGCTGCGGCCCGCTCCCCCGGCCCGGACCCGTCCCCGTAGTTTGAGGTGTCTATCCGGATGAGCTCCTGGCAGATTCGGACAACTTCATCCTCGGGCAGGACATCAGGCATATGAAAGCTCCTCACTGGGAATGACGGGTGGGCATGCGCCGGTTCGCTGCCCTCAGCCTACCCATTTGGCCCGATTCGTTGTTCCCGGAAAGTCGTGTTAGAGTTTTTCTCGCTGCTTCGGAGAGATGCGAAACGCTGAAAGGCGGAAACGGTTCCCGAAATACCACCTGCGCGGGTGGCGGAATGGCAGACGCGCTAGCTTGAGGTGCTAGTCCTCGAAAGGGGGTGGGGGTTCAAGTCCCCCTCCGCGCACAAACGGAAGCCCCGGAAAATCGCTGATTTTCCGGGGCTTCTTTGTGTCTTAACATCCCGTATTTTGGCTCCGCACTGATGGCTGGAGTGACATCCACCACTCTTTTAACGCAAGTGACACCGTTCGGCAGTACGCCCCTTGGAGGCAGAGCCCCTTACAGGCAGAGCCGTACGGGACTGTCGGTGGCGGCACTTAGGCTGGGTGTGTGAACAGCACACCGTCGCCAGGCCCGGTCCATGTCACTTTGGACAGCGGACCAGCAGAGTGGTGGCAGATCGTTGCCGCCCTGGGTCCGCTGGCCGTGGTGCTCGGTGCCCTGCTGGCCGCCTTTATTGGCTGGAATACCCTTCGGCAGCGGACCGTCGCGGACGATCGTGCCCTGCGGCAAAAAGCCGAAGCCGACAGCCGTGCCGAATGGTGGCGCAGGGCCCAGTGGGCCCTGGAAGCCTCCGTGGACATCAAGCCCGAGAAACAAGACATCGGCCTCGCCGTGCTGGAGCTGCTGAGCACCAGCAACCTTGCCGGGCCGGAAGAGGCCCAAATCATTGCCGAAGCCTGGACGCGTCCACTGGCCAACGGTGAGGCCACACTGGACCTGTTGCCTCCGTTGCCGGACAATGAAGTGGACGAGGACCTGAAGGAGGATCGATGAGTGCAGTAGCGGAAAAGAAAACGTCCGACGGCGAGCAGAAACCCTATGTCTCCCCCGCACAGGAACGCGTCATCGTTCGGGCCGCCCGCCTTCGACTCTCAACTGATAAGAAGCAGGGACTCGAGTCCCCCGCCTGGGTCAAGAAAATCGCCAAGCGCCCGCTGTGACGTAAACAGCCTCCTGGCGGAGCTGACCCCGCCGGCTGTGTTCCTTGCACTTCTTGAGCTTCTGCTATTCCTGCCGGCCCATTCCGGGGTGGACGCGCACAAAGTCGATCTTGTTCCCTGAGCCCGTTTTCTTCTGGGCTGACCGTTGGAAGCCTTTGGCATCCAGGTGGTTCTGGGCGCGGTATTCAGCCAGAGCGTCGTCGTAAGCACGGTTGAGCCGGCGGCCCGGGAACTCCTCCGTAGCGCCATCGGTGAAGATGACGGTGACAGTGAGGTTCTCTGGGAAGTGCCGGTTCATTCGGATGAAGCCGTCGGCGTCCTGCTGGAGCTTGATCAAGGTGGTCCGCTTTCGTCGTGGTGACCTCCAGTCTCCCGCGTTTTCCCAATCCGGCAAGCACCCGTGCGCCGTCACAGCATTCGCCGACGCGCACAAAGCGACGGCGGGAGCCGGCAGGCCAGCCGGTTCCCGCCGTCGAACTCCTTGTTGGCCGGACTGGAGAACCTACATCAGAAGCGCCCTGTAGGGCTCGCTCGGTAGGTCACCGGCCGTCCACGGCGCTGTGGAGCGGACGTTGGGCGTGTGGCCCCGGCCGTCGGCCAACACCGTGCAGACGGTGGTTATGAGGACCCAGAGTACAAAGAGCAGCAGTCCGAGCAGTTCCATGGTTACACCTCGTGTGAGTGGTGGATGTGGTGATGCCAGTGTGTGCGGCGGGCGTGTGAGCAAGCGTGTGACCCCTAAAGACGCCCGGGTCGGGCGGCAGTAGCATGGGCCCTATGGCCGGGAAATGGATTCGGCTCCTCGGTCCTCCTGTGATCGAGTCCCTTGGCGCTACTCCACTCCAGCCCAGGGGCCGCAAGGCCTGGGCGGTGCTGGCATACCTTGCGCTGCAGGGCGAAGGCACCAGCAGACCCCGTATGGCATCGCTGCTTTTTCCTGATGCTGCCGATCCCCTGGGTGCCCTGCGCTGGAACCTGTCCGAGCTGCGGCGCGCCGTGGACGGAGTGACGGTGGGCGGCGATCCCCTGCGGCTGGTACTTGAGCCTCCGTGGCAGTGTGACGCTCTGGAAGTAGTGGACCCGGCCGCCAACACCGGCATGGACCCCCGCGGCTTCACTGGACAGTTGCTGGAGGGGCTGTCCTTCGCTGACTGCCCTGTCTTCGACTCCTGGCTGGCGGACCAGCGCTACCGCTTCGACAACGTAGTCCAGTCCCTGCTCTATGAGGCAGCACTGGCTGCCCTGGCTGCGGGCACTCCCGGGCTGGCTGCGGAGCTCTCAACCCTCGCCCTTGAGCGGGATCCCTTCCATGCAGACTGCAACGCCGTCCTGGTCAAGGCTCTCGTGGCCATGGGCGAGCACCGCCGCGCCCGGCAGCATGTCACCAAGTGCGGGGACCTCTTCCGGCAGGAGCTGGGCCTGCCGCTGCCCGCGGAGGTCCGGCAGGCATTGTCTGACGCGGCCCCGCAGAAGGACCCCTTGATGCCGGCCACGCCTGCGACGGTGCGTTCTTACCTGGATGCGGGCGGGGCATCGCTCTGGGCGGGTGCCGTGGACCGGGGGCTTGAGCAGCTGCGCCTGGCCGTGGTGCTGGCACGCCGCACGGGGAATGATCATCTGCTCGCAGAGTCCTTGGTGGCATTGTCCGGGGCGTTGATCCACCAGGCGGGCGGCCGCGGCGCTGAGGTGGCGGACTTCCTGCACCGCGCGTTGCAGGCGGAAGGCCCCGTAGGCGCCTCACGCACCGCCGCTGCCGCCTACCGCGAGCTGGGCTACTTGTCCGTGCAGCGGGGTGTGCCGGACCGTGCCGCCGGCTGGCTGGACCGGGCGATGATTGCGGCCGAGGGATTCCTGGATGAACAGGCGCGGGTCCTTGCCATCCAAGGCATGTTGGCCTCCGACACCGCCCGGTACGACGCCGCCGTGACCGCGCTCGTGGAGTCCGGGCGGCTGGCTGAGGCTTTGGGAAGCCGGCGGCAGCAGGCGTTCAGTGCGGCGCTGCTGGGACGGGTCTTCCTGCTTCGTGGAGAGCTGGAGCAGGCGGCCGTGACCCTGGACCGTGCACAGGATTGGATTGCAGAGGAGCACTGGACCTCGTTCGAGCCGTTTGTGGCCGGGCTCCGGGGCGAGACGTACTTGGCAGCGGGCCAGCTCGAGGAGGCTGCGGCCCTGATCGACCGGTCGTGGGTGATGGCCGAGCTGGCCGGTGATCACTGCTACATGGCTTTGGCAGCCGGTGCCGAAGCGCGCCTGTTTATGGAGCACGGCGACCTGACTGCTGCGGCACACTGGATCGACCGGGGCCTCGGGCCCAAACCCTGGTATCTCTGGTACTCCGCCCGGCTCCTGGATGCAGCAGCAGAGGTTTCCATTGCCAGCCGGTCACCGCGCGCCTCCGCGTTCGTGGAGCGGCTGGCCGAGTTGGCGAGCCGGAGCGGGATGCGGGAATTCGTGGTGCGGGGGCAGTCCCACAGGGCTGTGCTCGGCGACGACGCGGCGGCGCAGGCAGTTCCCTGGCTGGCGCGCGATATCGATAACCCTGCGCTGGCGGCGTTCCTGGCTGCCCGGCACGGCGGACAGGCCGCCGCGACGCAGGTGGCCCATATCGAGTCAAGGGTGGAACATGGCAGCAATGGATAATGCGGACGGTCAGGGCCGGAAGCCGGGCCACGTGGTGCTGCTGGGCGATTCCATCTTCGACAACGGCGCCTACGCTGATGGCGGCCCGGACGTGGTCACCCAGCTGCGGCAGGAACTGCCGGGCTGGAAATGCTCACTTGTGGCGATCGACGGGGACGTCATCACCGGCGTCGCCCGCCAGCTTAGCCGCCTGCCTGCGGACGCGAGCCACCTCGTGGTGAGCGTCGGTGGAAACGACGCGCTGGGCTATGCGCCGCTGTTGCAGGAGCAACCCGCCTCAGTTGCCGCGGCGCTGCTGCTGCTGGCGGCGGCGAGGGACAGGTTCGACGCCGACTACCGGGCCATGCTGCCTGCGGTCCTGGCGCAGGGGTTGCCGGCAGCGGTATGCACCATCTACGACACACCTTCCTCGGAGCCGAACCAGAAGGTCATCAAGGCGGCGCTGGCCCTTTTCAACGACTCCATCACCAGGGCCGCCTTCTCGCAGGGAGCAGCACTGATAGACCTGCGGCTCATCTGCAGCCAGGACGCGGACTATGCGAACCCCATCGAGCCGTCGGCCCAGGGCGGACGAAAGATAGCTCAGGCCATCGCCGGACTGGTCCGGCTTCCCCACGCGGGCCCGCATTCGCTTGTTGTAGCGCAATGACCGCTGCCGGCATCAGTGCGGGTGCAGGGTGCGCGATTGCTTGCCTCGGTGCGCAAG
Source organism: Pseudarthrobacter sp. B4EP4b (assembly GCF_006680095.1). Classification (NCBI taxonomy): domain Bacteria; kingdom Bacillati; phylum Actinomycetota; class Actinomycetes; order Micrococcales; family Micrococcaceae; genus Pseudarthrobacter; species Pseudarthrobacter sp. B4EP4b. Next base: position 22,273 of record NZ_VHIJ01000019.1, read on the forward strand.
CCGGGACCCGCCAGCCACCGGACGGTACCTGATCCTGCGCTTTTCGGCCCGGTCCGCTCTCCGTTCCTGGCGCCGGGCCTTCCGCTCCGGCCGGTCAATGCCGGACAGGATGGCGAAAGTGACCACGACCCAGAGCAGGGCGGTGAACAACACCAAGGCAATCCCGAACTCAATGCCCATAGCTTCATTTTAGGGGTCCACGGCCCCAAACAAGAGGGCCCGTACACGCCAAGGTTGGCTTGGGCTTTCCTGCCCTACATCACGCCCAGCCCGCGCGCCGCCGCCATGACGTCCTGCACAGTGACAGCCAGAAGTGCGGGGTCGGGTTGGTCTGCGAAGGTGTCGCCACGCCTCAGCTCAGCCCGGGTCAGGACGACGTGCGGCCCCGGGGGCGGGCCCCAGATCTCGGGTGGAGCCGGGCCAAACAGCACCACTGACGGGGTGCCATACGCGGATGCCAGGTGGGCCGCTCCGGTATCCGCCGAGATCACAAGCCGCGCAGCTGCGATGGTGGCCGCGAATTCGGCCAGCCCCAGCCGCCCCGCCAGCACCGTGTCCTCAGCAAAACCAGCCCGGCGGCAGACATCCAGGGCACGGTCCCGTTCACCGCTCCCGCCCGTGAAGACGACGTTGTGCCCCGCCGCGGCAAGGGTGGAGGCAACTGCCGCGAAGCGCTCGGCCGGCCAGAGGCGGCTGCCGTAGGCCGCTCCCACGTGCAGGACGGTGGAACCGGGAACCGGGCTCGGCACATGGGGTCGGTTCAGGTGGATATCGAGGGGATCAGCTTCGATGCCGTGCCACTCCAGGAGCCTGACCCAGCGCTCCCTTTCGTGCAGTTCCGCGCGCCAGGGCGGCCCATCCCGGTACTGGCTCCGGTGCCCGATCGTCTGCCTGGCCTGCAAGGCCTCGATCCGGTCCTGGCTCTCCGGCCCGCTGCCGTGCAGGTTCACGGCCACATCCACTACGCCGGGCTCCATGGCCAACGGCTCATCAAGGCCATGGGTGGGGAAAAGCTCATAACCACCCACCAGGCCCAGCGCCTCGGACAACCATCCTTGGGCCGCATACCGCAGCCTGTGCTCCGGGAAGGTCCTCCGGAGGGCCTTGAGTGCCGGAACCGCGACGAGCAGGTCGCCCAGTTTGAGGGCCCGGAGGACCAGGAGCTCAGGCTTGCCATCCTGCACTCCATTGGGCGCCATGGCCGGTCCAGTTCCCGGGTTGCTCATACGCCCAGCCCGCCCAGGTCAGTTGCCGCCAGGCTGCGGACGTCCTCATGCACATCGCGGACGGCCACTCCGGCCACCACGGAATCGTCATGCGGGCAGCGTGGTGCCGTCCAGCCCACCTGTGTGACATCAATCCCACATGTCGGGCAGGCAGTGACCCAGGAGGCGTGGAGGCGATGGAGGCTCCTGCCCAGCGCCCCGGCGTTGATGACATTGCCAGCCCAGAAGATTCCCACGGTGGGCACACCAAGGGCCTGCGCCAGGTGCCGCGGGCCGCTGTCATTTCCCACCACCACCGCTGCCCTGGCCAGGAGCGCCACCAGACCTGCCATGTCCAGTTTTCCCGCCACGGACCGGACCTGTCCCGAATCGGCCAGTTCGACGATGCGCGCGCCTATCTCCTGCTCACTGCCGTCCCCCACAACGACCACCTGGAATCCGTCGGCGGCGCACGCCGCCGCCAGCTCGGCGAACCGCTCTACAGGCCAACGACGGCGGGGATCGGTGGCGCCGGGATGGATCACCACCAAAGGCTGGGTGCCGTCGTCGGCTGTTCCGGAAAAGGCGCGCAGCCCCTCCGCCGGAGCGAGCCGGGCCTCAAGGTCAACGGGAAATGCCCCGGCGAAACCCGCAACTTCCAAAGCCCGCAGCGGTTCATGCTGGTAATAGAGGTAAGGGACCGTACGCTCCAGGCTCGCCGCATCGGCCGTGCGGGTTCCTACCGTATGCCGGGCTCCGAGGCGCAGCAGGAAGGGATTCGAGTACCGTCCCCCGCCGTGAAGCTGGACCGCCAGATCGAAGCGGCGCGCACGCATCTCCTGGAAGAAACGGTCCAGTTCTTCCTCGTTTTCCTCTCCCGGCCGGACGCCTTCGGAAAAGGGCAGGACACAGACTTCGTCCACCGGGCTTTTCGTCGCCGCAATCAGTGCCTGGTGCGCCGGAGTGCCAAGAAGCGTTATGGAAGCCTCCGGATAGGCCGCTTTCAGGGCGGCAATGGCAGGGATGGCAAAAATCAGGTCACCCAGTCCGCCGCCGCGCAGGACCGCAATCCTGTACACTTCATCGAACTTCTCAAGGACGGGGCCAACACCCATACCTGCCCGCCCGGCACCACCGAATTCTGCAGTCAGCTGCTCCACATATACCCCTTCGACTCAAGCCGGGGCCGCTTCTTTTCCTGCGGCCTCCCCTGCTCCTGCGGCCGGAACAGCACAACGGTTGCTGCGCCGGCCTTCCTCTGAACCTGTACCCAGGCGGCGGTCAATATACTCCGGCTATTGGGGAATACCCGGATGATGCTGTACGTTTCATACGCGACAGACGAACCAAAGAAAAGAGAAGCACCCAAAGTGGCAACCGATTATGATGAACTGCGTTCCGACGTCAAGGAATCGCAGGACAACTCACTCGAGCAGCTCCAGTCAGCCAATGCTCCCGACGCACGCAGCGTCGTGCTTGAGCTGGACGAAGCTGACGGCCTGGACGGTGCGGGCGTACCCGGCGGCGAATTCGTCGCCGAGGAGCTCGTGGTGCAGGTCATTCCGCAGGCGGACGACGAATTCACCTGCTACTCATGCTTCCTGGTCCGTCACCGCTCGCAGATTGCGCGCCAGAAGGACGGCCACAGCTACTGCACCGAGTGCGAGGGCTGACCAGGCGGTCATGTGGAGCGGCGGATTCAGCCATTCCCTCAACTGAGCAAGAGGCACGTCCCATTGGGAGACGTGCCTCTCGGCTTTAAGCGAGCTTCCGCCGCACGATCTGGCTGACTTCCTTGCCGTCGAAGCGCCCCGCCACCTCCGCCGTCACAGGTTTCATGACTTCGCCCATTTGCCGCGGTGTCAGTTCACGGCCCGCGTCGCGCAGCCCGGCCATGACCTCATCCACGATCGCTTCGACTTCCTCCTGCGACAGCGGTTGGGGCAGGTAGGACTCTATGACTTCCGCCTCGGCGATCTCCGCCGCGGCACGGTCCGGCTGGCCGGCTTCCGTGTAGATTCCCGCCGTTTCGCGGCGCTTCGCAGCTTCCTTCTGCAGCAGGGACGTTACCTGCAGGTCATCAAGCTGCACCGGAGTCTTACCCGACTTCTCCCGGGTCTCGATTTCGCCAAGGACGTTCCGGACGGTGGTGAGCGCCGTCTTGTTGCGCTCCTTCATGTGGATGACCACGTCGGCCTGCAGCCGTTCTTTCAGTGATGACACGGTTTTCCTCTGTTCCTTGTTTTATGTTGGCCCTTGTTCGCGGGGCGGCATGGTACTGCGGCCGCACCCATCCATCCCTAGTACCGTAGGGGCTTATGCCCGAAAAAGCCCACACCTCCCCGGACCACACCCCGTGAGCCTCCCCGATGACTTTTGGGCCCGGGTGCTCACCGCGTTCAGCCAGACGGATATCCCCACCATTACCAGCACTGAGTTGCTGCTGGTGGTATCCATCGCCACTGCGTTGGCCATCCCCCGCCGGTCCTGGAGGTATGTTGGCCTGCTCGCTACCGCAACCCACGAACTGGGACACGCCTTTGCCGCCGTAACGAGCGGACAGCGGCTCGCCGGAATCCGGCTCAGGCTTGACCATTCCGGAACCACCACCACCTACAGCCGGAGCAAGCTCGCCACCGTTTGGTCCTGCTTCTGGGGCTACCCCACGCCTGCCGTGATTGGTGCTGCCTTCGTATGGTCTGTTTCGATGGCTGGGGGCCGGCCGCCGTCGCGGCCAGCGCCGTTGCCCTGGCCGCCACACTGGTCTTCCTTCGCAACGCTGCGGGCTTCCTCATCACCACCGGAGCCATCCTTGGCTGCATCGCGCTGATTGTCCTCGTTCCGGCAGCGTTCGTGGGCCATGTCGCCGTCATCGTGGGCCTGGTACTCCTGATTGGTGCGGTGCGGGACCTCGGCAAACTCACGCACGTCCACCTGCGCCGGAGGGACAGGCTCGCCACGTCCGACGCCTACCTGCTGTACCGCGCGACGGCGGTCCCCTCCGGCATCTGGATCCTCCTGTTTGCTGCCCTGGTGGCCGCATCCTGGCTGGCGGCCTGGCAGCCAATCTCAACAATCCTGGGGCCGGGCGCATAGGGTGGTTTTATGAGCCAGGACACGGACAGCACCCAGCAGGCGGCAAGTGGCAAACCCGGCGGGCACAGCACCCGCGGCGCCTACGTAACGGGCGGCGCGGAGTTCAACCGCGACACCAACTACATCGAAGACCGGATCACCGCGGACGGCAGGCCCGGCCCCAACGGGGAACCTGGCTGGCCGGTCGAGGCTGGACGGTACCGCCTCATCGCCGCGAGGGCCTGCCCCTGGGCCAACAGAACCGTGATTGTCCGCCGCCTCCTGGGACTGGAGGATGCGATCTCCCTCGGCCAGCCAGGTCCCACGCACGATGCCCGGTCCTGGACCTTTGACCTTGACCCCGGCGGAGTGGACCCGGTATTGGGCATCGAACGGCTGCAGGAGGCCTTTTTCAAGCGGTTCCCGGGCTACCCGCGGGGTATCACCGTCCCCGCGATCGTCGACGTGGCCACTGGTGAAGTGGTGACCAACAACTTCCCGCAGATCACGCTGGACTTCTCCACCGAATGGACCAGGTTCCACCGTCCCGGCGCACCTGTGCTGTACCCCGAGCACCTCCGGGACGAGATCGACCACGTTAATAAGAGGGTGTTTACCGAGGTCAACAACGGTGTCTACCGCTGCGGCTTCGCCGGCTCCCAGCAAGCATACGACTCGGCCTATGAACGGCTCTGGGCCGCGATGGACTGGCTGGAGGACCGCCTGTCCGGCCAGCGCTACCTGGTGGGCGACACCATCACCGAAGCGGACGTGCGGCTGTTCACCACGCTGGCCCGGTTCGACGCCGTCTACCACGGCCACTTCAAGTGCAACCGTCAAAAACTCAGCGAGATGCCCGCATTGTGGGGATACGCCCGGGACCTTTTCCAGACGCCCGGATTTGGGGACACCATCGACTTTGTGCAGATCAAGCAGCACTACTACATCGTGCACGAGGACATCAATCCCACCGGGATCGTTCCCGCCGGTCCTGCCCTTGGCGGGTGGCTTGAGCCACACGGCCGGGAGTCCCTGGGCGGCAGGCCCTTTGGCGACGGAACACCGCCTGGCCCGGTGAAACCGGGTGAAGAAGTTGCGCCGGGCCACGGCGCGACGCTGTAAGGGAAAGCGCTTGCTCGCTTAGACTGGCCGGATGCAAACTTCTCAGGGTTTTGTAGCGCCCGGTTTCGAAAATGTCCTGGAGCTGTTCGAATCGTTCCTGGCCGGGGACCCGACCTACAGTGCACAGCTGGCCGCGTACCGGAACGGGTCGCAGGTGGTGCGGCTGGCCGGTGGCCCGGACATGGACCAGCAAACCATCACGGGCGCCTACTCCTGCTCCAAGGGAGTGGCGGCCATGGTGATCGCACTCCTGGTCCAGGACGGCCTGCTTGACCTCGACGCACCCGTGACCAAGTACTGGCCCGAGTTTGGCGTCCACGGCAAGGACCGGCTCCTGGTGCGGCAGGCGTTGTCCCACCAGGCCGGCCTGATGGGTGTGGAGGGCGGGTTCGCCCTGGATGAGTTCACCACTGCCGATGCTGCTGCCCGCCTGGCGGCGGCGCGGCCCTCCTGGCAGCCCGGCCGGCAATTCGGCTATCACGCCCTGACCATCGGGATCATCATGGAGGAACTGTGCCGCCGGACGGCCGGAGAATCCCTGCAAACCATCTACGAACGGCGGATCCGGACACCGCTGGGCATCGACTTCTTCCTCGGCCTGCCCGCGGAGCTGGAGCCCCGGTACCGGGACGTCCTCTATACCGCCGAGGCGGAAGGGCCATGGGTGGATCCCCTCAGCCTGGAAGGACTGAACAGCAACGCGCCGGTCAGCACCATCATGGAACTGCCCAATATCCGCAGCGTCCGGAGCGCAGGCATGTCTGCGGCCGGCGGGGTGGGATCGGCGGAGGGGCTGGCCCGGCTCTACGCCGCGGCCACCACCGGGATTGACGGCACCGGGGCTTTCCTCAGTCCGCAAACGCTGGACCTGATGTCCCAGGAGCAGGTGTGGGGCCTGGACCGCTCATCCGGCCTGGACAACGCCTTCGCCGTGGTGTTTATGAAACCGCATCCGTCCCGGGACTTCGGCAGCCACCGTGCCTTCGGCCATGAGGGCGCCAACGCCGCCCTCGGGTTCGCCGACCCCGCCTACGGCCTCGGTTTCGGTTACGTTCCCCGCCGCGCGGAGGACGGGCGGACGCCCGGAAAGGCGCACCAGCTGGCAGCTGCCGTACGCCGTTCGGCTGCTGTTTCCTCCTGAACGGGCCGCTCCAGCCGGTTTTCTGCGGCCCTGACCTGCGCCTTTGTGGTTGCGGACAGGGCGCCCTAGTGTGGGGCGGATGGTCAAAACTCAAGCACGACCGAAAATCCGGTGGGCCGGGGGGACCCGTTTCTTAAAGCAGGCGGTGGAAGGACTGTCCGCCGCGTTCGCTGCGCAGCGCCTGCAGCTGGCAGCAAAAGCGGCATTGGCCGCCGGGCTTGCATTCCTCATTGCCCCGCTGATGCCGGGCAGCGCGTCCCACTATGCTTACTACGCGCCCCTGGGAGCCTTGGTGGCCATGTACCACAACGTGGCGGGCTCGGTCCGGCAGGGCGTGCAGGCCCTCACCGGACTGGCCGTGGGCATCGGGCTCGCCGTGGTCCTGGTGAACATTGCGGACCCGTCACCACTGACGGTGGCCATTTTTATGGGGATAGGCGTGCTGCTGGGCGGCTTGCCGGGCCTCGGTTCAGGCAGTGATTGGATTCCGACGGCGGCCCTGCTGGTCCTGCTGGTGGGCGGAAGCAATGCCGACGACTTTTCCTTCGGCTACCTGGTGCAGATGGGCGCCGGCGTCGCAGTGGGCATTGCCGTCAACTTCCTGGTCTTTCCCCCGCTCCACCTCAAAGCCGCAGCGGCCAGCCTGGACGACCTCCGCCTCGCGCTGGGCCGGCAGATGACGGATATGGGCACCGCGCTCAAGGAAGAGTGGCCGCCCGAGCACGAAGAATGGTCCCGCCGTTCCGACGAGCTGGCAGCGGCCACCCGGTCGGTCCGGCACCTCGTCAAGGAGGCGGACGCCAGCCGAAGGGCGAACCCCCGGCGCAAGCTCCACCCCCGTGACATCGACCGTGACTACCGCAACCTTCGCCAACTGGAAAGGGTCTCGTTCCACGTCCAGGACATGACGGACGTGCTGTCTGACGTGATCTGGGAAAACGATGTGCCATACACCGTCCCATTGGAAGACAACGTTCCGCTCGCCGACGCCATTACCGCCACCGGGGAACTGCTGTGTTCCTTCAGCACCGAAGATGAGGACCGGCAGGCGGAGCGTTTCACGGCTGCCAAGTCGGCGGTGGAAGCGTGCATGGCAACCACCGCCGCCAGGGAGCTGGACCAGGGCGCTGTGCCTGCGTCCGAATCGATCCTCCTCAGCCTGCACCGGATCCTGCGTTCCGTACGTCCGGGAACTGACGCCCCGGCGTCGTAAGACCAGGGACTAGAGCAGGGCAACGGAGCCGCTGAAATGCCGGCGGCCCGACCGGGGGTTCCAGGCGGTGAATTCGGAACGCTCCCATGTCCCGGCACTTCCCTGAACGGAGGTGATATCCAAGGCCACCCGGCAGGGAAGGAAGACCGGCGCCTCAAAGTCCACCTCCCAGGTAAACGAATCCCCGCGGACAGTACCGACGTCGGCGAGGGCCCTGGACGCCAGGTACATGCCATGAGCTATGGAGCGGCGCATCCCCAAAGCCTTTGCTGAGAGCACGCTGAGGTGGATGGGGTTGAAGTCGCCGGACACAGCTGCATACGCGCGACCGGTATCGACCCCCAGCTGCCACAGTGCCGTGGGATCGGGTGCCTTGAAGTCAGCCCGTGCGGGCGCCGGCGAGGGTTTGTCGATTCCGGGCAGGAAGACCCCCTTGGCGAGGTAGGTTGAGACGCCCCGCCAGCAAGTGTCCGCGGAACCTGCCCGGCGCACTTCGCTGACCACATCCACCTGGGTGCCGGCACGGTGCCCGTGCAGGTTCTCCACGTGGGCAGTGATGTCCATCAAATCCGTGAAAAGCAGCGGCGAACGTTGTTCCACGCTGTTCCGGAGATGGATCATGCCCAACAGCGGAAGCGGAAAGTCGTCCCTGTTCATCAGACTTATGGCTAGGGGGAACGAGAGGGCGTGGATGAAACCGGCCGGCAGGACGTCACTGGCGGACTCGCCAATAAGGTGCTGGTAGGCAGTGAGGTTGCCAACGTCCACCCGCACTCCCCGCACCTCATGGCTTTCGGCCGGCAGGTCAGAGCCATCATGGGTCCCCAGCAGGCGCCGCCGCGCCGCCTGGGCTGCGGCGTTGACGTACAGCTTCGACAGCGACGGCATCTCCCCGAGGATGACCGGCTGTGGGGGCATCATGCCCCCACCAGGTTTTGTCCGCAGACCCGAAGCACCTCGCCGTTGATGCCTCCGGCGGCGTTACTGGCCAGGAACGCGATGGTCTCCGCAACATCAGTGGGCTGCCCACCCTGCTGCAGCGAGTTGAGGCGCCGGCCCATCTCCCTCAGGGCGAAGGGAATCCGGGCCGTCATCTCCGTTTCGATAAAGCCCGGGGCCACGGCATTGATGGTGCCCCCATGGGCGGCGATCACTGGCGCAGTTGCCCGGACCATTCCCACCACGCCTGCCTTGGAGGCCGCGTAGTTTGTCTGGCCGCGGTTGCCGGCAATGCCGCTGGTGGAAGCCACGGAGATTATCCGGGGTGACGAGCGGAAGTTTCCTGACGCGAGCAGAGCCTCGTTGATCCGGAGCTGCGCTGCGATATTGACCTCAATCACTGACCTCCAGCGGGACTCGTCCATGTTGGCAAGGAGCTTGTCCCTGGTGATGCCCGCATTGTGGACCATGATGTCGAGGCGCCCGTGCCGCTGCGAGGCATGCTCAAGGATCCGCTGCCCGGCGTCGTCCCTGCTGATGTCCAGCTGGAGGGCGGTGCCCTTGACCTCGTTGGCCACCTCGGCAAGATGGTCCCCGGCCGCGGGGATGTCCACCAGTACCAACGTGGCGCCATCGCGGTGCAGGGTCCTGGCGATGGCCGCACCGATGCCCCGGGCTGCTCCGGTGACGACGGCGATCCTTCCTTCCAGCGGCTTCTCAACGTTGCGGGGCGGTTCTCCCGCCGTAGTGGATACCGTGAGGAACTGACCATCCACAAAAGCGGACCGGCCCGAGAGGAAGAACCTTATGGCCGCCAGCGTACTGGGGCTTGTTGTCTCCACCTCCGGCGCCAGGAGCAGGCCATTGCCGGTGGCGCCGGCGCGCAGTTCCTTCGCAAGGGAGCGCAGGAAACCGTCCACCCCCTGCCGTGCGGCGGCCTGGGCTGGTGTGGCTGCGCCGGACGCGGGCCGGGATACGGTGATGGCCCTCCCTCCGGGGCCAAGGTCCCGGAGGGACGCGGCGACGGTAAGGATGGGTTTCCCAAGGTCTTCGGGGCGTGCCACTTCGTCCAGGACCAGGATGATGGCCCCGAGCTTCTCGCGCGGAACTGCGTGCCTCCTGACGTCGAGGTCCCATGCCAGCAGTTCGGCGGCCAGTTTGTCGGCCCCGGGGGTGTCTCCCTGGACCAGGACTGGCCCGGTGATCAGGGGTTGACCGGGCTCGTACCGGCGCAGGACGGCGGGCTGGGGCAGCCCCAGCTTCCTGGCAACGTTCCGGCCCAGGCCCTGGTTGACGAGTTGCGCATACGTGTCAGTCATCCGTGCCCCTACAGTGATTCCAGAATTGCGGCCACGCCAAGTCCACCGGCAGCGCATACCGAGACCAGACCCCGGACGGGGCGGCCCTCGGCGTTGGCCTTGGCATGGAGCGTCTTGGCAAGGGAAGCGACAATCCTGCCGCCCGTCGCGGCGAACGGGTGGCCGGCGGCGAGCGAGGAACCATTGACGTTCAACCGTGACCGGTCAATCTTGCCGAAAGCGCCGTCCAGGCCCAGCCGGGTACGCCCGAATTCCTCGTCCTCCCATGCCGCGAGCATGCTGAGGACTGTGGAGGCGAAAGCTTCATGGATCTCGAAATAGTCGATGTCCGCCAGGCTGAGTCCCTGCCGGGCGAGCAGCCTTGGCACGGCGAATACCGGTGCCATCAGCAGGCCGTCCTTGCCGTGGACAAAGTCGACGGCGGCCGCTTCGGCATCCACGACGGCGGCAAGCTTTGGCAGGTCCCGGGCGTCAGCCCATTCCTCGGAGGCCAGCAGCACGGTGGAGGCGCCATCGGTCAGCGGCGTGGAGTTGCCTGCCGTCATGGTCGCGTCGGCGCCGAGGTTCTTCCCGAAGACCGGCTTCAGTCCGGCGAGCTTGTCCAGCGAGGTGTCAGGACGCAGGTTCCCGTCGCGGGTCAGGCCCCGGTAAGGGGTGATGAGGTCATCGAAGAATCCGGCATCGTAGGCCGACCCGAGGTTCCGGTGGCTGTCGAGTGCCAGCTCGTCCTGGGCCTCACGGGAGATCTTCCACTGCGAGGTGGTGAGCGCCTGGTGCTCCCCCATGGAAAGACCTGTCCGCGGCTCAGATGTGCCGGGGGCCAGCGGGGCGAGGTCCTTGGGCCTGAGCCTGCTGAGGATCTGCAGCCGCTGCGGAACGCTTTTCGCCCGGCTGAGGTCGAGTATAACTTCGCGTAGCCCTTCGCTGACCACCACGGGCGCGTCCGATGCGGAGTCCACCCCGCCTGCGATTCCCGACTCGATCTGGCCCAGTTTGATCTTGTTGGCCAGGCCCGCCACGGTTTCGAGCCCGGTTGCGCACGCCTGCTGGAGGTCGTAGGCCGGTGTTTCGGGTGATAAGGCGGAACCCAGCACTGCTTCCCGCGTGAGGTTGAAGTCCCGGGAGTGCTTCAGCACGGCCCCCGCGGCCACTTCCCCGATCCGCTCGTCCTGCAGGCCAAAGCGCGCAATCAGCCCGTCCAACGCCGCCGTCAGCATGTCCTGGTTTGAGGATTTGGCATAAGCGCCGCCGGCCCGGGCGAACGGGATCCTGTTGCCGCCAACGATGATTGCCTTGCGGAGCCGGGGTGCGGGGGCTTCGGCGGGAGTGCCGGACTCAGGTCCGGTAGTGGTCTGTCCGTCAATGGACATGGGTATCTCCTCGGGTCACGTGCGGTTACCGATACCCAGCGTACCTGATACGCTGGGTATCGTGAACTTCCAGCAAACCCCGACTTCCGCCACGCCTGCCGCCGCTCCCGGCGACGGCCGCTCATCGCGCTGGCAGAGCCACCGGGAGGAACGGCGACGGGAGCTGATCAAATCAGCGCGGCGGGCAGTGCACGCACTGGGCAGCGACGCATCGATGGAGGACATCGCAGCGGCGGCCGGCACATCCAAGTCAGTGTTTTACCGCTATTTTGGCGACAAGGCGGGACTGCAGCAGGCCGTGGGTGAGGTTGTCCTCAGCCAGATGCAGCGCCGGATCCGGGAGGCGGCGCAGAGCGCTGATACACCCAGGGAGGGTTTGCTGGCCATGGTCACTGCCTACCTGCAGATGGCCAGCACCAGTCCCAACGTCTACACCTTTGTGACCCGTCCGGCCGCCGACGCGGACACCGCCCAGGACCCGGGAGCGGGATCCGCCGCCCTGGGCCACTTTTTTGACTCCGTGGCCGAAATGATTGCCGCCCCCATGCGCTCGCATCTGGGTGATGGCAAGGAAGCCGTTATCGGCTACTGGCCCAAAGCGGCCATCGGGATGGTCCGGAACGCGGGCGAGCAGTGGCTCACCACCCCAGCTTCCCCTGCCAAGCCCGGACAGGAAGCGATGGCGCGGCAGATCACCGACTGGCTCTGCGTCGGCATCGCGCCGGAGCTGATTCCATCCACACGGACATAAGCATCCACTGCGGCCTCACCACAGCAACAATCAGCACCACCACCCCCCTGTCAGCACCACCACCCTCTGTCAGCACCAACGAAGGACTCGACATGACTGAATTAGTGGACCGTCCCGCCGGAAGAAAGCAGCGCCCCGCCATACGGGCAACTGCAGTCAACGGGGCAGCCGATGCCCGGCCCGCCGTCGACGTCGCCGGCCTGGGAGAACAGCTCCTGGGCAAGTGGGCCGAAACCCGGCGCCAGGCCAGGGATCTTGCCGCACGCCCTGAGCTGCACAAGATCGAGGGGTTGACGCACACCGAGCACCGCGCCCGGGTATCCGGGCAACTGAAGTACCTGGTGGAGAACGAGGCCGTGCATCGTGCCTTCCCGGCGTCGCTGGGCGGATCCGACGACCACGGCGGAAACATCGCCGGCTTCGAGGAACTGGTGGTGGCGGACCCGTCGCTGCAGATCAAGGCCGGCGTCCAATGGGGGCTCTTCGGTTCCGCGGTGATGCACCTGGGGACTGCAGAGCACCACGCGAAATGGCTTCCGGGCATCATGAGCCTGGAGATCCCGGGCTGCTTTGCCATGACCGAAACAGGGCATGGCTCGGATGTGGCCAGCATTGCCACCACCGCCACGTACGATCCCGCCACCGAAGAGTTCGTGGTCCACACGCCGCTCCGCGCCGCGTGGAAGGACTACATCGGCAACGCTGCCATTGACGGCCTGGGCGCGGTGGTGTTCGCCCAGTTGGTCACCCGGGGCGTCAACCACGGTGTCCATGCGTTCTATGTGGACCTCCGGGACCCGGAAACCAAGGAGTTCCTGCCCGGCATCGGCGGCGAGGATGACGGCATCAAGGGCGGACTCAACGGCATAGATAACGGCCGCCTGCACTTCACCGGGGTGCGCATCCCCCGGACCAACCTGCTGAACCGTTACGGAAACGTGGACGTTGACGGCACCTACAGCTCCCCCATCGCCAGCCCGGGCCGCCGCTTCTTCACCATGCTGGGAACCCTGGTCCAGGGCCGCGTGTCCCTCGATGGTGCCGCGGTGGCGGCCTCCAAGGTGGCGCTGAAGGCGGCCATCCGATACGCCACCGAGCGCCGTCAGTTCAACGCATCCTCCCACACAGAAGAGGAAGTACTCCTCGACTACCAGCGCCACCAGAAACGCCTGTTCACCAGGCTGGCCACCACCTACGCGGCCGGCTTTGCCCACGAACAATTGCTGCAGAAGTTCGACGACGTCTTCTCCGGCGCGCACGATACCGACGAAGACCGCCAGGACCTGGAAACCCTTGCCGCCGCACTGAAGCCGCTCAGCACCTGGCATGCGCTGGACACGCTGCAGGAATGCCGGGAAGCCTGCGGCGGCGCCGGCTTCCTGATCGAGAACCGCTTCGCATCGCTGCGCGCGGACCTGGACGTCTACGCAACCTTCGAAGGCGACAACACAGTGCTGCTGCAACTCGTGGCCAAACGGCTCCTGGCCGATTATGCGAAGGAATTCCGCAGCGTCGACTTCGGTGTGCTGGCCCGGTACGTGGTGGGCCAGGCCACGGGGGCCGCCATTCACCGGACCGGTTTGCGGCAGGTGGCCCAGTTCGTCGCTGACACCGGATCAGTGCAGAAGGCGGCTATCGCCCTCCGCGATGAGGAAGGCCAGCGGGCGTTGCTTACCGACCGGGTGCAGGCCATGGTGGCTGAGGCCGCAACCGCCCTCAAGGGTACTGGCCGGATGTCGCAGGAGAAAGGCGCCGCGCTGTTCAACCGGCACCAGAACGAACTGATCGACGCCGCGCAGGCCCATGCCGAGCTGCTCCAGTGGGAGGCCTTCACCGAGGCCCTCAGGGACGTAAAGGACCCGGGCACCCGGACGGTCCTGACCTGGTTGCGGGACCTGTTCGGCCTGTCCCTGATCGAGAAGAACCTCTCCTGGTACCTCATGAACGGCCGGCTCTCCATGCAGCGGGGCCGGACGGTGGGTGAGTACATCAACCGTCTGCTGGTGAAAATCCGCCCGCACGCAGTGGACCTGGTAGACGCCTTCGGCTACGGCGAAGACCATGTGCGCGCAGCCATCGCCACTGGCGCCGAGAAGGAGCGGCAGGACCAGGCACGGGCCTACTTCCGCGGCCAGCGGGCCAGCGGCAAGGCACCGGTGGACGAGAAGGTCCTGCTGGCGCGGACTTCCGGGCACCGGAACTAAGCGTCCCGCAACAGCAATGACGACGACGGCGCCGCCCACCTTGCGAGGTGTGCGGCGCCGTCGTCGTCAATGCGTTCGGAAACGTCAGCTATGTGCCGGCAGCACGGACCGGTACACCTCGAGGGTGGTTTCCGTGATGGATTCCCAGGAGAAGTGTTCCTCGGCGCGTTTCCGGCCGGCCTGCCCCATGGCGCGGGCGCGGTCAGGGTCGGAGACAACCTCGGTGAGGGCGGCAGCAAATTCGGTGACGAACTTTTCCGGATCAAGGGGTGTGCCCGTGCCGTCGGTTACCTGCTCCAGGTCCACGAGCAGGCCGGTCTGGCCGTGCTCCACCACCTCGGGGATGCCGCCAGTGGCGCTGGCCACCACAGCGGCGCCACAGGCCATGGCCTCCAGGTTCACGATGCCCAGCGGCTCGTAGATGGACGGGCAGGCGAAGGCGGTGGCGTGGCTGAGCACCTGGATCAGTTCATGGCGGGGAAGCATGCGCTCGATGAGCACCACGCCGGTGCGTTCGCGCTGCAGGTCCTCGATCAAACGGGCCGTCTCTGCGGCAAGCTCCGGGGTGTCCGCTGCGCCCAGGCACAGGACCAGCTGGACGTCGGCGGGAAGCTTTGCTGCCGCCCGCAGGAGGTACGGGACACCCTTCTGGCGGGTGTTCCTGCCCACAAAGACCACGCTGGGCTTGTCCGGGTCGATGCCCAGGGCCCGGACGGCGTCGTCATTCTCGTCGCGCTGCCACAGCTCGACGTCGATGCCGTTGTGGACCACACGGACCTTGGCCGGATCAACGTTCGGGTAGCTGCGCAGGATGTCCTGCCGCATGCCCTCCGACACGGCGATGATGGCCGCCGCTGCCTCGTAGGCGGTCTTTTCCACCCAGGAAGACAATGCGTACCCGCCGCCCAGCTGCTCCGCCTTCCAGGGGCGCAGCGGCTCCAGGCTGTGCGCGCTGAGCACGTGCGGAATGCCGTGCAGAAGGGACGCGAGGTGCCCGGCCATGTTGGCGTACCAGGTGTGCGAATGAACAAGGTCCGCGCCCTCAATGTCCGGAACGATCCGCAGGTCCACCCCCAGCGTTTGCACAGCGGCGTTGGCGGAGCCGAGGTCCTCCGGCACGGCGTAGGACGTCACCGCCGCCCCATGATAGTCGGCGTCGCGCGGAGCCCCAAATGCACGAACCTGCAGGTCAACGTGCTTACTAAGCACCCTGCTCAATTCGGCTACGTGGACCCCGGCGCCACCATAGATTTCAGGCGGAAACTCTTTAGTCACAATGTCTATTCGCACAAGACCCAAGGTAGTCCTTCACGCATAACTGTTCTAGTGTGAAGGAGTCCGGGCATGCCGGACTGTCTTGGGGAGTTACGAAGGCGTACAGGAGCGACCATTATGCCGTTGAACAAAAGAGTCCTGGCCATTGTCCTCGCCGGCGGCGAGGGAAACAGGCTGATGCCATTGACGGCAGACCGCGCGAAGCCGGCGGTGCCCTTCGCGGGAAGTTACCGCCTGATCGACTTCGCCCTGTCCAACCTGGTGAATTCCCGCTATCTGCAGATCGTTGTGCTCACCCAGTACAAGTCGCACAGCCTTGACCGCCACATCTCTGAAACCTGGCGCATGTCCACCCAGCTCGGCAACTACGTGGCTTCGGTGCCGGCCCAGCAGCGTGTGGGCAAGAGCTGGTTCCTGGGCAGCGCCAACGCCATCTACCAGTCCCTGAACCTCATCCACGATGCCAACCCGGACATCGTTGTGGTGGTGGGCGCGGACCACGTCTACCGTATGGACTTCGCCCAGATGGTGGCCCAGCACGTGAACAGCGGGGCTAAGGCAACGGTCGCCGCAGTACGGCAGCCCCTTCACATGGCCGACCAGTTCGGCGTGATCGAAGTGGACCAGAACGATCCCCAGAAGATCGCAGCGTTCGTGGAGAAACCGTCCAGCACTCCCGGCCTGGCGGCGGACCCGTCGCAGTTCCTGGCCTCCATGGGCAACTACGTCTTCGACGCCGACGCCCTGGTGGCGGCTCTCCACGTGGACGCCGAGCGCCTGGACACCAAGCACGACATGGGCGGGGACATCATCCCCTACTTCGTGAACCAGGGCGAGGCCGGCGTCTACGACTTCACGCTGAACGACATCCCCGGCTCCACCGAGCGGGACCGCACCTACTGGCGCGACGTGGGCACCATCGACTCGTTCTACGACGCCCACATGGACCTCATCTCCCCCCTCCCGGTCTTTAACCTCTACAACTCCGAGTGGCCCATTTACACGCGGCAGAGCATTTCCCCGCCGGCCAAGTTTGTCCGGGGCCAGAACAACACTGTTGGCACCGCCTTGGACTCGATCGTTTCCAGCGGCGTGGTGATCTCCGGCGCAGTGGTGGAAGGCTCGGTCCTGTCCAACGACGTCTTTGTGGGCACCAGCGCCCGCGTCATCGATTCCGTCCTGATGGACAAGGTGTATGTCGGCGAGGGTGCCGTTATCCACCGGGCCATCCTGGACAAGAACGTCAAGGTGCCCGCGGGGGCAGCCATCGGGCTGGACGCCGAACTGGACCGTGCCCGCGGATTCAAGGTCACCGAATCCGGTATCACGGTGCTGTCCAAGGCCCAGGAGGTTCCGGAACCGGGTGAACAGGAGCGGAAGCTGGCAGCCGCCAACCTGCACCTCGTGCCGAATGCCGTGAAAGCCGCCGCCGAGCAATACCCCGATGTCCGTGAGTCGGTGGACAAGGTTGCCGAGACACACGCCGCCGCGGCAGCGGAAGCAGCGCCCGGAGCACGCATTTCCTGAACCGCTCCGCGCGGGTACTCCCCCGGCGGCCCCCTGTGCAGTGGGGGCCGCGGGGTGTTCCAGGCTGTAAAATCAGTCCAATGAGCTCCCCCGATCTGACGCCTGAGGAAATCCAGGCATGCCTCAAGGTCCTCAACACCATCCACGCCTATGACGAGGAGCACCCGGACTACGTCTCGGTGCGCCGCGCCACCGGCAAGATGTTCAAGGCCGTCAAAAGGCACCGCCGCGTCACCAAGCGGGACCTCATCTCCGAGGCCGACCGGGCAGTCATCGCCCTGACGGCCACCGCCGCGCCGGACCGGATCGACGACGAAACCCGCGGGAACAAGTTGGCTCCGTCGACCACCGGCAAAGTGGCCGGGCACCTCATCAGGTCCCGCCCCTGCTATATCTGCAAGCAGCACTACACCCAGGTGGACGCGTTCTACCACCAGCTTTGCCCGGAATGCGCCGCGTTCAACCACGCCAAGCGTGATGCCCGCACCGACCTGACCGGCCGCAGAGCCCTGCTCACCGGCGGGCGCGCCAAGATCGGGATGTACATCGCGCTCCGGCTGCTCCGGGACGGCGCCCACACCACCATCACTACCCGCTTTCCCAAGGACGCCGCCCGCCGGTTTGCCGCCATGGAGGACAGCGGCGAGTGGCTGCACCGGCTCCGGATTGTGGGCATCGACCTCCGCGATCCCGCCCAGGTCATGGCCCTGACGGACTCACTGAATGAGGCCGGACCGCTGGACATCATCATCAACAACGCAGCCCAGACCGTGCGCCGGTCCGGGAACGCCTACAAACCCCTGGTGGACGCCGAGGACGAGCCGCTGCCCGCCGCCCTGGAACAGGCCAACGGGGGCCCCGAACTGGTGACGTTCGGCCACGCACACGACAAGCACCCCCTGGCCCTGGCCAGCAGCGTGACCGAGCATCCTGTGCTCGCCGGGGATGCCATCACCTCGCTGGCGCTGTCCACCGGGTCGGCTTCACTGGAGCGGATCGCTTCGGGAACCGCGATCGACGCCGGGGGCCTGGTTCCGGACCTGGCCACCATCAACAGCTGGACCCAGGTGGTGGACGAAGTGGATCCGCTGGAGATGCTCGAGGTCCAGCTCTGCAACGTCACAGCCCCGTTCCTGCTGGTCAGCCGGCTGCGGCCGGCGATGAAACAGTCCACGGCGCGGCGGAAGTACATCGTGAATGTCTCCGCCATGGAAGGCCAGTTCTCCCGCGCCTACAAGGGACCCGGCCACCCGCACACGAACATGGCCAAGGCTGCGCTGAACATGATGACCAGGACCAGCGCCCAGGAGATGCTGGAAACCGACGGCATCCTGATGACCGCCGTGGACACCGGCTGGATCACGGACGAACGCCCCCACTTCACCAAGGTCCGGCTCATGGAAGAGGGCTTCCACGCGCCCCTGGACCTCGTGGACGGCGCCGCGCGCGTCTACGACCCGATCGTGATGGGCGAGAACGGCGAGGACCAGTACGGGGTGTTCCTGAAGGACTACAAGCCCAGCCCCTGGTAGGCGTAAGCTCGGCGGCATGAGCCACGAGACATCCCCTGACGTACAGAATCTGGAACACCACGAGTGCTGGGCCATGCTGCGGATGGTATCCGTGGGCAGGCTGGCGGTCCTGGCCGACGGGCGGCCGGATATTTTCCCCATCAACTACACCGTGGATGGCGGCACGCTCGTCTTCCGCACAGGTGAGGGCACCAAGCTGGCCGGCTCGTCAAAAGGTGCTGCCGTGGCCCTGGAGGCTGACGGCGTGGATCAGGAGACCGGACTGGCGTGGAGTGTTGTGGTGAAGGGCAGTGCCGACGTGATCACCGGAAATGAACACCTCATGGAGACTACGCAGCTCTACCTGTTCCCCTGGCAGGCGGGGAAGAAGGACGCGTTCGTCCGGATCACCCCGGACAGCGTCACCGGCCGCCGTTTCAGGGTCACCGAGCCGGTCACCTGGTGGACCCAGCTCAGCGGCGCCGCCAAGGCATCGCCGGAGTAACCTGCCGCAGCAGGCGCGTCCGTCAAGCGAGCTGCGTGATCTCCACGCTGACGCTCAACGCAGATCCTCCGCCACCGGACAGGATGCCCTTCAGCGGGGGAACGTCCCGGTAGTCCCTGCCCCGGGCCACGGTGACGTGGAAGTCGCCCGCCGGCTTGTGGTTGGTGGGGTCCCAGCTCCGCCAGTCGCCGTCCCACCACTCCAGCCACGCGTGCGACTGTCCGGCCACTGTTTCGCCGATGCCTGCGCTGGACCGTGGGTGGAGGTACCCGGAGACGTACCGGGCGGGAATGCCGCAACTGCGAAGCGCGCCGATGGCCAGGTGCGCGAGGTCCTGGCAGACGCCCTTGCGCTGGCCCCAGGCCTCCTCCGCGTTGGTGGTGACTGCGGTGGAGCCGGACATGTACGTCATCTCGCCGCGCATCCACTCGAACACGGCCATCGCTGCCTCATGCGGGTTCTTGCCGGCGACCACCCCGGGAATGATGCCAAGGACTTCGTCCCCGGGCCCGCTCAGCCGTGACTGCGGAAGCCAGTCGCTGAAGGTGTTGAGCGTCTCGGCTGAGGCCAGGACGTCCCAGCCCGCGATATCGGACTCGGAAGGGATCTTTCCGGCGCGGTGCACTTCCACGGTGATGTTGGAGACCACCTCGAGGTGCTCGTGCGGCATCTGCATGTCGAACGAGGTGACTCTGGTCCCCCAGTAGTCGCGGTAGGTGCTCACGGCCGCCTGGGACGGGGACACCTTGACCACTGATTCCAGCACCACCTGCTGGGAGTCGGTGAGCGGCGTCATCCGCGCCTCGTTATAGGACAGGGTGACGCGCTTGTTGTACTTGTAGGCCGTCTTGTGAACGATGCTCAGCCGGGTCATGAAACTTCTCCCACCCAGGCCAGTTCGTCCGCCTGATTGAAGTACTTACGGGAAATGGCGTCTGAGGCCTGGGACACTGCCTTCTGCACCCGCTCCATGTGCTCGGGCAGCTCGGACATGAGGTCGTCCGTGCGGTGGAACTCGAGGAATGTCCGGGCCTGGCCCACGATGCGGCGGGCGTCATTGATGAAGCCCACCCGCTGGGCAGAGGGATCAAGTTTTGCCAGGCACTCGTCGGCGTCGCGCAGGGCATACACGATGGACCGCGGGAAGAGCCGGTCCAGGAGCAGGAACTCGGCCGCGTGCTGGTCGCCGAAGGCGGCCCGCCGCGTGCGCAGGAAGGATTCGTACGCGCCGGCGCACCGGAGCATGTTCACCCAGGACATACCGGCGGACAGAACATCGCGGGTGGAGAGCATGCGGGCGGTCATGTCGGCCCGCTCCAGCGAGCGTCCCAGAACGAGGAACAGCCAACTCTCGTCATGGCTCACTGTGGTGTCCGCGAGACCGCTCACCATGGCCGTGCGTTCCAGGGTCCAGTTGCAGAACCGGTAGGTTCCCACCACGTCCTTGCGGTGCTGGCTCAGCCCGTAATAGGTGGTGTTCAGGCTCTCCCACAGGCCGGAGGAAACCGTTTCTCTGGCACGGCGCGCGTTCTCCCGGGCAGCGCCGAGGGAGCCTGCGATGGAGGTGGCGCTGGTTTTGTCGTAGGCCAGGGCATGGAGCAGCTCCGGCAGGCCGAAGTCCTCGCTTTGCGGGCGCGCACCCATGACGGCCAGGAGTTCCTGGGCCACGCTCTTGCGCTCCTCCATGGGGAGGTGGTTGAGGCGCTCGAGGTGGACGTCGAGGATACGGGCGGTGCCATCGGCCCGCTCCACATACCGGCCGATCCAGAAAAGGGACTCGGCAATACGGCTAAGCATTCGCGGCTACCTCCTGCGGGCCCGAAACTGTCAAAGAAATTAGCCCGACGGCGGACGGGCTCACTGCTGCTGCTCCGACTGGCGGTCGCGCCAGTTGCTCTCCACGGGCCATACGGACACGCGTTCGCGGACAGAAATGGAGGGCCTCGGCACGGTTTCCACCGGTACTTGGGGCGAATCCGCCAGGACCCAGGTGTCCTTGGAACCGCCGCCCTGGCTGGAGTTCACAATCAGCGACCCTTCCTTCAGCGCCACGCGGGTCAAGCCGCCGGGCAGCACCCACACGTTCTCGCCGTCGTTCACTGCAAAGGGGCGAAGGTCCACGTGACGCGGCCCGAACTTGTCGCCGCTCAGGGTGGGCACGGTGGACAGCTGGAGGACGGGCTGCGCAATCCAGCCGCGGGGGTCGGCGATGACCCGTTGGCGCAGGGCGTCAAGTTCGTCTTTGGAGGCATCGGGTCCGATCACCAGGCCCTTGCCGCCTGACCCGTCCACCGGCTTGACCACCAGTTCGGAGAGGTTGTCCAGGGTGTATTCCCGCGCTTCCCTTTCCTCAAGGCGGTAGGTGTCCACGTTGGCGATAATGGGCTCCTCGCTGAGGTAGTAGCGGATCAGGTCAGGGACGTAACTGTAAACCAGTTTGTCGTCGGCAACGCCATTGCCCACGGCATTGGCGATGGTCACCCCGCCTGCCCGGGCAGCGTTGACGAGGCCGGGGCAACCGAGCATGGAGTCGGCCCGGAACTGCAGCGGGTCCAGGAAGTCGTCGTCGATCCGCTTGTAAATGACATCCACGCGCTGCTCACCTGCTGTGGTGCGCATGTACACGCGGTTGCCGCGGCAGATGAGGTCACGGCCCTCCACCAGTTCAACACCCATGAGGCCCGCCAGCAGGGTGTGCTCGAAGTAGGCGCTGTTGAACACTCCGGGAGTGAGGACCACGACGGTGGGATCGTCCACGCCTGCGGGAGCGGTTTTTCGCAGGGCCGAGAGCAGCCGGCGGGGGTATTCCTCCACGGGCCGGATGAGCTGCTGGCCGAAGGCTTCGGGCAGGCCCTTGGCCATGGCGCGGCGGTTCTCCAGGACGTAGCTCACGCCGGAAGGTACACGCACGTTGTCCTCAAGGACCCGGAACGTACCGGCGGCGTCGCGGACCACGTCAATGCCCGAGATGTGCACGCGGACGCCGCCGGCGGGCTCGAAGCCGTGCACCTGGCGGTGGAAGTGCGCACTGGTGGTTACCAGCTGCCGCGGGATCACGCCGTCGGACACAACTGTCATCTTGTCGTACACGTCGTTGAGGAAGGCCTCGAGCGCCCGCACGCGCTGCGCGACGCCGCGTTCCAGCACATCCCATTCCGCAGCCGGGATGACGCGCGGGACGATGTCCAGCGGGAACGGACGCTCTTCGCCGGCGAAATCAAAAGTGACACCACGGTCCAGGAAGGTGCGGGCCATTGAGTCGGCGCGTGCGCTGACGTCGGCGAGGGAGAGCTTGCGAAGGGCGTCCGCTACTTGCCCGTAGGAGCCCCGTGCCTGCTGCCCGGGGGCGAACATCTCATCGTAGGCTCCGGTCCGGCCGGCGGCCACGGAGTAATCCTGGAATAGGTCTGACATGTCCACAAGCCAACCATCTTTTTGTTTCGAATTCATTACTGCCATCCATTCTGGCGTGTTGGCGCAAGCCGCCTGGTTCGTGGATTCCGGAACTTTTCCGGCACAGTAGGTGAGTGCCAGTCAGCAGAAGCCACCCAGCCCCGGGCCCGGGCCTCCCCGAACGTGCTGACCGGCTGCTCCCGGGCCTGGCCACGGCGGCCCTCGCGCTGGCTGTTGCCTTCCTCGTGCACCGCCTGGTTCCCGCGCTTCCGGCCATGACGCTGGCCGTGGTTTTGGGCGTCCTCGCAGCCAACCTGCCCGCGGCCGGGGTCTGGACCGCCGGAAGGGCCCGCCCCGGGCTGGACTTCGCCGGAAAACACCTGATGCGCGGCGGAATCGTCCTGCTGGGGCTGAAAGTGAGCGTCATGGACGTGCTGGGGCTGGGCTGGCTTGCCCTGGTCCTGATTGCCGGGGTTGTCGCCGCCAGTTTTGGCGGCACCTACCTGATTTCCCGGCTGTTCCGCCTTCCGCCCGTGACCGCGCTCCTGGTGGCGACCGGGTTTTCAATCTGCGGTGCTTCAGCCATCGGAGCCATGGCTGCAGTCCGCCGCATCCGGCACGTGGACACCGTCCTGC
The DNA here is from genome assembly GCF_006680095.1 of Pseudarthrobacter sp. B4EP4b. Taxonomy (NCBI): domain Bacteria; kingdom Bacillati; phylum Actinomycetota; class Actinomycetes; order Micrococcales; family Micrococcaceae; genus Pseudarthrobacter; species Pseudarthrobacter sp. B4EP4b. The sequence continues at coordinate 45,459 of NZ_VHIJ01000019.1, forward strand.
CGGTGGCGCTGGTGACGCTGTGCGGGACGCTTGCCATCGGCGTCCTGCCCTTGCTGGTCCATCCCCTGCAGCTTTCCGCGCCCGCCTTTGGAGCCTGGACGGGCGCGTCCGTTCACGACGTTGGCCAGGTGGTGGCCACGGCGCAAACTGCGGGAACGGCGGCACTGGGCATCGCCGTCGTGGTTAAACTCACCCGGGTGCTGCTGCTGGCGCCCGTGACCGCCATAGCCGGAGCGCACCACCGTCAGGCCATGCGTTCCGGCCCTGGCAACGATGCCCAGGCGAAGCTGCCGCCCGTGGTCCCACTGTTCGTCCTGGGCTTCATCGCCATGGTGAGCCTGCGTTCCACAGAGTGGCTGGGCGCCGGGTGGCTGGAGGCAGGAGCCGCGCTGCAGGACATCCTGTTGGGTGCCGCGTTGTTCGGCCTGGGCTCGGCGGTGCGGATCCGCACCCTTATGCTCACCGGCGGCCCCGCGCTCCTGGCAGCCCTTGCATCGTGGCTCCTGATTGCCCTCCTGGGGTTGGCGGCCGCCCTGCTGATCACCGCGTGATATTGGCCACCCGCCCCGTGATTAGATAGCTGGGTGTCACATGAGAATCTGCAGCGCGATGAAGCTGCCGCCCGGTCAGCGCTGATCAGCACCACCAGTTACGACGTTTCGCTGGACGTGCGGCAGGCGCCGGACCCGGACGTGGCCGGCTATCCCACCCGCAGTGTGATCACCTTTACCGCCGAGGCCGGTGCTTCAACGTTCCTGGACTTCATTGGCAGCGAGGTGCACAGCGTGGTCCTGAACGGCAAGGGCCTTGGCGTGGATGAGGTGGTGGACTGCGCCAGGATCAGGCTGGACGACCTGCAGGCCGAGAACCAGGTCACCGTGACCGGAACGGCCCTCTACAGCCGCTCGGGCGAGGGAATGCACCGGTTCGTGGACCCCGCCGATGGGCAGTGCTACCTCTACACCCAGTACGAGCCGGCCGACGCCCGCCGGGTTTTCGCCAACTTTGAACAGCCCGACCTCAAAGCCACCTACACCTTCCATGTCGTGGCGCCCGCGGGCTGGCACGTCGCCTCCAATGGCGCGGAGGCCAACCGTACGCTGCTCGCGGACGATCCCGGCACGGCCCGCTGGGACTTCGCCGCCACAGAGCCCGTGTCCACCTACATCACCACAGTGCTGGCCGGGCCGTACTTCAGGGCGGAGGACCGCTGGCAGGCAACGCTCGACGACGGGACCTCCCTGGACGTCCCGCTCGCCCTGTACTGCCGCGCCTCCATGGCCGGTTCATTTGACACCGGCGAGCTGTTCCGGCTCACCAAAAACGGCCTGGACTTCTTCAACCGGCTCTTCGACTACCCGTACCCCTGGGGCAAGTACGATCAGGCCTTTGTGCCCGAATACAACCTCGGCGCCATGGAGAACCCCGGCCTGGTGACCTTCACCGAAAGCTACGTCTTCACCTCCCGCGCCACGGACGCCCAGTATCAGGGGCGGGCCAACACCCTGTTGCACGAGATGGCACACATGTGGTTCGGCGACCTGGTGACCATGCAGTGGTGGGACGACCTGTGGCTCAAGGAATCGTTCGCCGACTACATGGGCACGCTGGGTGTTGACCGTGCCACCGGCTGGGACACCGCGTGGGTCAACTTCGCGAACAAGCGCAAGGCCTGGGCCTACGTCCAGGACCAGCTGCCCACCACCCATCCCATCGTGGCGGACATCCCGGACCTTGAGGCCGCCAAGCAGAACTTCGACGGCATCACCTACGCCAAGGGCGCCTCGGTGCTGAAGCAGCTCGTGGCCTACGTGGGCTTTGAAGCCTTTATCGCCGGCTCCCGTGAATACTTCCGCAAGCACGCCTACGGGAACACCTCGCTGGCCGATCTGCTGGCCGCACTGGGCACCGCTTCCGGGCGGGACCTCGCGGGCTGGGCGCAGCAGTGGCTGCAGACCTCCGGCATCTCCACGCTGTCCCTGGCCTTCGCGCCCCGTGACACAGCAACGGACGACGGCGGCGTGCTGGGCCGGGTGGCCATCGTCCAGGAAGCCGCGGATCCGGTGACGGGACGCGAAGAGTTGCGGCCGCACCGCCTGCGCGTCGGCTCCTACAATTTCGACGGCGACGGCGCACTGGTGCGCACCACGAGTTTCGAAACGGACGTGGCCGGCGCACGGACGGAACTCCCCCAGCTGGCAGGCCAGCCGCGGCCCGCCCTCCTGCTTGTCAACGATGACGACCTCACCTACGCCAAGGTCCGGCTGGACCCGGCATCCGAAGCAACCGTGCGTGCAGCGCTGGACCGGATTGCTGATCCCATGGCCCGGGCCCTGTGCTGGACGGCATTGTGGAACTCGGCCCGCGACGGCGAGAGCCCCGCTACAGGGTATGTGGACGCGGTCGCCGCGTTCGGCCCGGCGGAAACGGGAATCGGGGTGCTGCTGAACATCCTCGAGAACGCAGGCACCGCCGTCGAACGCTACACCCCGGCCCGGGAACGCGATGCCGTGCGGGCGTCCTTCCTGGCCACCGTGGAGGATGAACTGGACCGGGCAACGCCGGGCTCGGACCAGCAGCTGGCCTGGGCCCGGACGCTCGCCACCTTCAGCCGGCATGACCGCTCCATGGTGCCCCGGCTCAGGGGCCTGTTGGATAGGACAGCGCCCGTGGAAGGCCTGTCAGTGGATGCTGAACTGCGCTGGCACATCTGGCATGCCCTGGCGGCAAACGGCCAGGCAACTGCGGCTGAGCTGGACGCCGAACTGGCCCGGGATACTACGGCATCAGGACGCGCCGGCCACGCAACGGCCCTCGCCGCCCGGCCCGATCCGGAGGTCAAAGCTGCGGCATGGAATGCAGCCGTGCACGGGAACGAACTCTCCAACCAGCTGCTGTCCGCCACCATCAGCGGCTTCACCACAGCACCGGCACAACTGCTGGAACCCTACGTGGAGCCGTACTTTGAGTCCCTGCGCAGGGTGTGGGACGGGCGGAGCATCGAGATCGCGAGCCGGATTGTCCGTGGCCTCTTCCCGCTGGCCCAGGACCTGGCGGAAGGCACGGAACCAGTGGAACATCCGGTCATCCGGCGGACGGACGAGTGGCTGGAATTCAACGCTGACGCGCCCCGTGCTCTGCACAGGATCATCATCGAGCAGCGCAGCCACCTGCTGCGGGCCCTCACCGCACAGGCGGCCGGTTCACCTGCCCGGTAAGCTCACGGAACCCGGTGGAGCCACTCGTCGGTACCGAACTTCGTAGCCACCCGCTCGCGGGCAGTGGACAGCTCAGCCTCGGTCAGCTCCGAGGGCGTGGCGCCGTAGCGCTCGGCGAAGACTTCCATCATGGCCGCGATGATGTCGGCACGGGCAAGACCGGTCTGGCGGCGGAGCGGGTCCACCCGTTTCTTGGCGCTGCGGGTGCCCTTGTCCGAGAGCTTTTCCTTGCCGATGCGGAGCACTTCCACCATCTTGTCGGCGTCGATGTCGTAGCTCATGGTCACGTGGTGGAGCATGCCGCCGTTGGCGAGGCGTTTCTGGGCGGCCCCGCCGATCTTGCCCTGGTCCGTGGCGATGTCGTTCAACGGGACGTAGAACGCGGTGATGCCCAGTTTCTCCAGCGCGGCCATCACCCAGGCGTCCAGGAACGGGTAGGAGTCGGCGAAGCTCAGGCCGTCCACCAGGGTCTGCGGCAGGTACAGCGAGTACGTGATGCAGTTGCCCGCCTCCATAAACATCGCTCCCCCGCCGCTGATCCGGCGGACCACTTTGATGCCGTGCCTGGCCACTCCGTCCGGGTCCACCTCGTTGCGGTAGGACTGGAAGCTGCCGATCACCGTTGAGGGTTCCTGCCAGTCCCAGAAACGGAGGGTGGGGTTGCGGCGGCCGGCGCCCACTTCTTCGGTGAGCACTTCGTCCAGGGCGACATTGATTTCGGTGGGCAGGACAGTGGGTGCGATGAGGTTCCAGTGGTGGTCGGCCCAGGATGTGGCCTTGGCCAGTGCGCGGCGGACTGCGATGGCGACGGCGTCGGCAGAGAAGCCGAACAGGGCTGCGTTGGGTGGCAGCGAAGCCGTGACGACGGCGGCAAGCTCGGATGCCGTCGTACCTTCCGGCAGTCCCGTGAGGCCGCGGTTGATGTCCAGGAGTGCCTCGTCGGGTTCCAAGAAGAAATCACCGCTGACGGAAACGTTGGCCAGCAGGCCGTCCGCGACGTCCAGGTCCACCACCACCAGCTTGCCGCCGGGGACTTTGTACTCACCGTGACGGCGGGAAGCGGAATCAGCTGCGGGGGATGGCGTAGCGGTCATGGCTCCCATCCTGCCCCAGAAGGGCGGCCCGGCGCCAAGCCACTGCGGCCAAGGCAGCTGTTAACGCGAAAAGCCCGCACCGTTGCCGGTGCGGGCTTTTCTGGAAAGCTTGGGCGAAGTGAATTTACTTCTTGCCGCCGAAGCCCTTGAAGCGAGCGTTGAAGCGCTCGACGCGGCCTGCGGAGTCCATGATGCGCTGCTTGCCCGTGTAGAACGGGTGGGACTCGGAGGAGATTTCGACGTCGATGACCGGGTAGGTGTTGCCGTCTTCCCACTCGATGGTCTTCGAAGAAGACACGGTGGACTTGGTCAGGAACTTGACGCCGGAAGCCAGGTCGTTGAAAACAACAGCTTCGTACTTCGGGTGGATATCAGACTTCATAATGGGACCTTTGTTCACACAACTGGATTTTGCCAGTTGTCAGGTATGAATGGGATGGCCGCATTCCGCGCCGAAAGACTCGGGACGGCCAGCTATCAATAATAGCGGATAAGCACGGTACCAGCGAACCGCGCGAGGCCCCGCGCCGGAGCTTAGTTCCGGTGCCCGTTGCGGGGACGCAGTTCCCAGAACGCCACAGCTGAGGCGGCAGCCACGTTGAGCGAATCCACCCCGTTGCGCATGGGGATTTTGACGGCGAGGTCGACGGCGGCAAGCGTCCCTGCGCTCATGCCTGCGCCTTCGGTGCCGAGCACCAGGGCCAGCTTCTCCGGGTTCTGCGCGGCGACCTTGTCCACGTCCTGCGCATCGTCAGTCAGTTCCAGGGCCGCGACGGTGAAGCCGTGGTCCTTGAGCAGGTGCAGGTCCTGCGGCCAGCTGTTGAGGCGTGCCCACGGCACCTGGAAGACGGTGCCCATGCTCACGCGGACACTTCTGCGGTAGAGCGGGTCTCCGCAGCGGGGTGAGACCAGGACTGCGTCGATGTCCAGGGCGGCGGCGGACCGGAAGATGGCCCCCACGTTGGTGTGGTCCACGATGTCCTCCAGAACGGCCACCCGGCGGGCGCCGGCGAGCAGTTCGGGCAGGGGCACCGGCGCAGGCCGCTGCATGGCCGCCATGGCACCGCGGTGGAGATGGAAGCCCGTGATCTCCTCCAGCAGGGCGGCGCTGCCGATAAAGGCGGGTACATCCGGGTGGGCCCCGAGGACGTCCTGGAGATCGTCCAGCCACTTCTCAGCCAGGAAGAACGAACGCGGCTGGTGCCCGGCGGCCAGCGCACGGCGCAGCACCCGGGAGGATTCTGCAATGTACATGCCTTCGGCGGGTTCCCGGAGCTTGCGCAGGTGCACGTCCGTGAGCTGGGTGTAGTCGGTCACGCGGGGATCGGCGGCGGACTCGAGATAGTGGATTGTCACCGGGAGATTATTTCAGCAGATTGGCGATCATGAATCCGAGGGCCACCAGCCCCAGGACGAAGATCACCCCGCGCAGCACTGTGGGGGAAAGCCTGCGGCCCACCTTGGCGCCCAGGAGGCCGCCGATGCTGGAGCTGACGGCAATCAGCAGCACCACGAGCCAGTTGATCCGGTCGAACGCGAACAGGAGGTAGGAGATGGCGGCCACCAGGTTCACGCCGAGCACCAGGATGTTCTTCATGGCATTGGCGTTCTGGATGGTGCCGGTGAGGAAGACGCCCAGAATGCCCACCAGGAGGATTCCCTGGGCAGCCACGAAGTAGCCGCCGTAAACGCCGGCAAGGTAGACCAGTACCACCAGGAGGACAGCGTGCCGCTTGTCCCGCACCGCGTGTTCCGGGTTCTCCTCGCGGTTGCGCACCCAGGCCTGCATGCGGGGCTGGAATACCACCATCAGCAGGGCCAGTACCAGCAGCACCGGGGCCACGTAGTGGAAGACCTTTTCCGGCAGGTGCAGGAGCAGCCAGGCGCCGGAGATGCCACCGAGCAGGGACGCCGGCAGCAACCGCATCAGTTGCCGGCCGCGGCCCTTCAATTCCCGGCGGTAGCCGAACGCTCCGGCAGCTGTCCCGAAGACGAGGCCCATCGCATTGCTCATCGAAGCAACAACGGGGGTGACTCCCAGGGCGATGAGGACGGGGAACGTTACCAGGGTGCCGGAGCCCACCACGGCGTTGATAGTGCCGGCCCAGAGGCCGGCGATGGACACAAAAATACTGCTGAGGAGATCCAAGGTGCTGCGGTGCCGCCTTAGCGGCGGGCGACGGCGGTGTAACGGCCGGCGTTCTCGGTCACGTCGAGGTCCAGACCGAAAGTCTCACTGAGGTTTTCGGCTGTCAGCACCTCAGTGATGGGGCCCGCTGCCACCACGCCGCCGTCGCGCAGCAGCATGGCGTGGGTGAAGCCCGGCGGGACTTCCTCAAGGTGGTGTGTCACCAGGACCATGGCGGGAGCGGCCTCGTCCCTGGCCAGTTCCCCCAGTTTGTGGACGAGTTCCTCGCGGCCGCCGAGGTCCAGGCCGGCTGCCGGCTCATCCAGCAGCAGCAGTTCAGGATCGGTCATCAGTGCCCGGGCAATCTGCACGCGCTTTCGCTCCCCCTCGGACAAGGTTGCGAAGGTCCGGTTCAGCAGGGGGCCCATCCCCCAGTCGTTCAGGAGGCGGAAGGCCCGCCGCTCGTCGTCGCGCTCGTATCCCTCGCGCCAGCGGCCGGTCACACCGTACGCGGCCGTGACCACCACGTTGAGGACGTTCTCGTGCTCAGGGATCTGGGTGGCGAGGGCGGCTGAGGAAAGCCCGATGCGGGGACGGAGTTCAAAGACGTCAACCCGGCCCAGGATTTCATCAAGGATGCCTGCCGTGCCGCTGCTCGGGTGCATACGGGCGGCAGCAATCTGGAGGAGGGTGGTCTTGCCGGCGCCGTTCGGGCCCAGGATCACCCAGCGTTCGCCGTCGTTGACCTGCCAGTCAACCTTGTCCAGCAGGGTCTTTTTACCTCGGACAACGCTGACGGAGTCCAGTTCCAGAACATCACTCATAGGAGTAGACACTAGGACAAAATACATACCGACTGATAACTGGTGTGACCAGCCCGACAACGCAAATTCAAGCCCGCAAAACTGTAGGCGGTCCCGGGAGCCGCACCTAGAGTGTTGGCTATGGCTATCGCACGCTTTCCTGTCGTTGTTCTCGACTGCCCCGACCCGAAAATACTCGCGGAGTTCTATGCCGCCCTGCTCGACTGGAAGATCGAAGAGGGCGAGGACTGGTGGTCCGTCAAAGCCGATCACGGCGATGCCCTGAGTTTCCAGAAGGTGGACTCCTACAGGCCGCCGCAATGGCCGGGCCAGGAGGTACCGCAGCAGATGCACCTCGACGTTGTGGTGGACGACCTCGACACAGCCGAAACAGAGGTCCTCAAACTTGGCGCGACCAAGCACGAACATCAGCCCGGAACCACTTTCCGGGTGTTCCTTGACCCGGCCGGCCACCCATTCTGCCTCTGCCTGAGCTGACTTCTACAGTTGCCGGGGGCGCAATGAATTCAAGGGACCGCACCCCCGCTCGCTAAGATTGCAGGCATGACTTCGAACGTGACTGCGGTCAGCTATGGCCTGAATGTGACCCCTACCGGGCTGGAGCAGCTGCGTTCCGTCCTCACTGCCCGTGGCGCCAAGGTGCTTTCGGAAAACAGCCTCGGTGACGAGCGCTACGGGGTCCATGTGGCTGAGCTGGAGCTTCCCGATGCCACCGCCGCAGGCCTCGCCGGGCTGCGCCGTGCGGTGGCCGAGGCCTCGATCAGCGGATTCGATATTGCCCTGGTCCCGAACGGCCTCCGTACAGCTGAACGCAAGCTCCTGATCATGGACGTTGATTCCACCCTGATCCAGCAGGAGGTCATCGAACTCCTCGCCGCTTACGCCGGCAAGCGCGAGGAGGTGGCCGCTGTGACCGAAGCCGCCATGCGCGGGGAACTGGACTTCACCCAAAGCCTCCACGCCCGGGTGCAGGTGCTCGCCGGGCTGCCGGCCGACGTCGTCCAGTCCGTCCGTGAGGAAGTGAAACTCAGCGAAGGGGCAGCTGTCCTCGTGGCGGCCTTCAAGGCGGCAGGTCACGTGGTGGCCGTGGTGTCCGGCGGATTCAACCAGATCCTGGAACCCATTGCGGCCGAGCTGGGCCTGGACCATTGGCAGGCGAACGAACTGGAGATCGTGGACGGAGCCCTGACAGGCAAAGTGCTCGGTGCCGTGGTGGACCGCGCAGCGAAGGAAAAGTACCTGCGCGAATGGGCGGCCGCCGAAGGCATCGCCCTGGAGCACACGGTGGCCGTCGGCGATGGCGCGAACGACCTGGACATGCTCGGCGCGGCCGGCATCGGCGTCGCATTCAATGCCAAACCCGCGGTGCGCGCCGTCGCCGATGCCGCAATCAACATGCCGTACCTGGACGCCGTCCGCCACGTCGCCGGAGTCTGATTTTTCCTAGTGCCTTAACCGCGAGATGACAGTTCGCGGCAGTGTCCAGAAGGAACATTGCCGCGAACTGTCATCTCGCGTTGTGTGAAGCCTAGCTTGCGGGCTGGGCGCCCTTGCCGAAGTAGTCGGCACCGCCGGCGTATTCGGTGTGGCCGGATTCGACGTCGGCCGTGACCATGCTGGCTACTACCTCCGCGAACTCCTCCACCGAGTACAGCTTGCCGGCTTCAGCCCGCCGCGCCTCGATAGCGCCAGGGGTGGAGCGGTCCAGCAGCGTTGCGGTGACGGTGCCTTCGATCATGTCGCCGGAGACCACCACCAGGGAGATGCCCTTTTCCGCCAGGTGCGGGATGAGATCGCGCAGGGCGTCCTCTCCGGCGCGCTTGCTGCGGGCCACGGGCTCGTAGGCCTCCATGGTGGGCACCGTGTTGATGAAGTGGGCCTGGTGGCTGGTGACGAACACCACGCGGGAGCCTTCCCTCATCAGCGGCACGGCGGCGTTGAGCATGTTGACCTGCGCATCGCGGTTCAGCTTGAGGGCGTAGTCCTCACCCATGCCGGTTTCCATGCCGCCGGAGGCGTTGAGCACCAGGATGTCCAGGGACCCGAAGTTCTCCATGGCGGCGGAGGCCAACGCCTGCACGCCTTCCTGGGTGGTGAGGTCCGCACCTACGGCAACGGCGCGGCCGCCGGCAGCTTCGATCCCCTGCACCACCTTGTTGGCGCGCGGAGCCTTCTGGCGGTAGTTGACCACCACGGCGGCACCCTGGCCGGCGAGGTTCTTGGCTACGTCAGCGCCGATGCCGCGTGATGATCCGGTGACGATGGCGGTCTTGTTGTCGAGCAGTCCCATACGAGCTCCCTTTGTTCGAAACGTCTAAATCGCTGATGGTCTGCTGTCCATCATGCCAGCGGGTGTTGGTGATTCGCTTGTGTGACCCCCACAAAGAAGCACCCCGCACCTAGTGTGCTGAAAGGGTCAGTGGCCCATTCCCAGGCCGCCGTCAACGGGAATGACGGCGCCGGAGATGTAGGCTGCCTCGTCGCTGGAGATCCAGCGGACCACATTGGCTACTTCGCTGGCCTCGGCAAAACGGCCGGCGGGGATGCTGGACAGGTAGTCCTTCTGGGTGGCTTCGGGGAGCTCTGCTGTCATGTCCGTGTTGATGAAGCCGGGGGCCACCACATTGGCGGTGATGCCGCGTGAGCCCAGCTCGCGGGTCAGGGAACGGGCAATTCCCACCAGGCCCGCCTTGGAAGCGGAGTAGTTGATCTGCCCGGGGGCGCCGTACAGGCCGGACACGGAGGAGATCAGGACAACGCGGCCCTTGCGGAGGCGGATCATGCCCTTCGAAGCCCGCTTAATGACGCGGAAGGCGCCGGTGAGGTTGGTATCGATGACTGAGGTGAAGTCGTCTTCGCTCATGCGCAGCAGCAGGGTGTCCTTGGTGATGCCGGCGTTGGCCACCAGCACCTCCACTGGACCGTGGGCAGCTTCCACCTCTTTGAAGGCCGCGTCCACGGAGGCCTCATCGGTGACGTCGGCCTTGACGCCCAGGATCCCCTCGGGGAGCTTTGATTCGCTGCGGTAGGTCACGGCCACTTTGTCGCCATTGGCGAGAAACGCCTCGGCAATCGCAAGTCCGATCCCGCGGTTTCCGCCCGTGACAAGGACGCTGCGGGGGGCGGTGGCTGCTTCAGTCATGTAAAGGCTCCGGAATTCTGCGGCACGGTGCACCGCGGTGGAAGGGGGTGATTTGGCTGACTTTGATCTTAGCGCCCCGCCCCGGCAAGGGTTTGGGCGCCACTGCCGATGGTGAGAGAATTGATGCAAGCCTTTGGAGCGTGATCAGCCACCGTGACCCTTGAAAACCATGCGGGACAATCGGCGCCCGGAGAACCCGGGCGGTTCTCCGGCGATTCCGAAGTCCACAGCATCACCGAGGCCGCGGGGGCGCACTCGGAGGACATGCACCAGCGCATGGTCAAGTACGCGCTGGCTATGGGCATCCGCATGGTGTGCCTGATCATGATCTTCGTGGTGGATGGCTGGTTTAAGATTGTGATGGTTGCCGGAGCGGTCTTCCTGCCGTGGATTGCGGTGGTCATTGCGAACGGCAACGACAAGGCTGAGGGGCACAGCGACCTGCTGCTGGATTCCGCGCCGCTTGCCGAAATAGAAAGCCCGCCGGCGCCCACTGCCGAAGACGGGCATGGCAGCGAGGTACTGCAGGGCGAGCTCATTAACGACGACGACGAAACACCGACTGAGCAGGAGCGGAGGGCATCATGAGTATTTTCGACTTCGCTGCGGGAACCGATCCCACAATGGGTGAATCTGCCGCTGTCTGCTCCCGGAAGGCATGCCGGTCCCAGGCCTCGTGGCAGCTCCTGTGGAACAACCCGAAGATCCACACCCCCGAGCGCCGCAAGACCTGGCTTGCGTGTGGAGACCACCGCGAGTGGCTTGAGGATTACCTTCAAACACGCGGCCTGTGGAAGGAAACTGTGCCGCTCGAGGACGGCCGGGTATCCGGTGCCCTGGTGCAGGACAGCTGAATGTACCGGTTCCTCTTTTCCAGCAAATGGCTGGGTTATCTCCTGCTGGCCGCAATCTTCGCCTCCGCCTGTGTCTTCCTGGGCCGCTGGCAGATGGACCGCCGCGCCGAAACCCTGGCAGAAATCAACCGCGTGGTGACCAACTACTCGGCAACGCCTGTCCCCTTCACGGATGTCCGCGAAGAGTTCAGTCAGCTGGACCCTGCCCGGGAGTGGACGCAGGTTGAGCTGAAAGGCTCATACCTTGTGGACGGGCAGCGCATCGTCCGGAACCGGCCGTTGAACGGCCAGCCCGGCTACGAAGTGGTGGTCCCGTTCCGGCTGCGGACAGGCGAAACTGTGGTCATCGACCGCGGATGGCTCCCCATCGGCAACAACAATCCCGGCAGCCCCGATTCAGTGCCGGCACCTCCCCCAGGTGACGTGACCGCCGTCGTGCGGTTGAAGCATCCTGAGCCTGAACTGCAGCGCGGCGCCCCGCAGGGGCAGCTGGCGTCCATTGACCTCGCGGCCTACTCCGCGCAGCTCGGCTATCCCCTGCTGACGGGTGCCTACGGGCAGCTCGCCTCCGAGACTCCCCCGGCGGCCGAGATGCCCATGGCGTTCCCGAAGCCTTCCACCGAGGAAGGCACGCACCTTTCCTACTCACTCCAGTGGTTCGCCTTCGGCGTGCTGATGTTCGTCGGCTTCGGTTACGCCGCCCGCCAGCAGGCGCGCAACGCCGCCATTGACGCCGAGGACGACGACGAGTCCCCCGAGGGTGCCCTGCACTCCGCTGCCGCGGCAGCCCGCCGTCGTCCGTCCCCGCCCCGGAAGCGGAAGAAGGCCACCGCCGAAGAAGAGGAAGACGCACTCCTGGACGCGCAGGGGTTCTGAGGCGCGGGTTCCGTACCTTGTGGGGTCCGGGTCCGGACCGCCACTGGAGCTAACCGCTCCACCTTGGTAGCTTCAACGCATGGCCATCAAACTTGAGAACGTCGGTATCGCGGTTCGCGACCTCGAAGCAGCCATCGCCTTTTTCACCGACCTCGGGCTCACGGTGGTGGGCCGCGACACGGTCAGCGGCGAGTGGACCGACACCGCCGTCGGACTGGATGGCAACCACGCCAGGATTGCGATGCTCCAGACCCCGGACGGCCATGGCCAGCTGGAGCTCTTCGAATACATCCATCCCCAGGCGATTGAAGTGGAGCCAACCCGTCCCAATGACATCGGCATGCACCGCGTGGCCTTCTCCGTGGACGACATCGACGACGCCCTTGAGATAGCCGCCAAGCATGGGTGCCATCCGCTGCGCGGCGTGGCCACCTACGGCGACATCTATAAACTCACATACCTCCGGGGTCCCAGCGGAATCCTGGTGATGCTCGCGGAGAAACTCAAGAAAGACTGATGCCCACAGCGCCACTGCGGTCGTTGGCGCCTAAGCCAGCGTGATCAGGTCCAGGTAGTCTTCGTTCCAGTGGTCCTCGACGCCGTCGGGCAGCAGGACCACGCGCTCCGGGTTGAGTGCCTCCACCGCCCCTTCATCGTGGCTGACCAGGACGACGGCGCCGCTGTAGTTCTTGAGGGCGCCCAGGATCTCGGCACGGCTGGCTGGGTCCAGGTTGTTGGTGGGCTCGTCCAGGAGCAGCACGTTTGCGCTGGAAGCGACGATGGTGGCGAGGGCGAGGCGGGTCTTCTCACCGCCGGAGAGGACACCGGCGGGCTTGTCCACGTCGTCGCCGGAGAACAGGAACGAGCCCAGGATGCCGCGGACTTCGGCGTCCTTCATGTCCGGGGCCGCCGAACGCATGTTTTCCAGAACCGTACGGTCAACGTCGAGTGTCTCGTGTTCCTGGGCGTAGTAGCCCACCTTCAGGCCGTGCCCGGCAATGACGTCACCCGTGTCAGGTGTGTCCACGCCTGCCAGCATGCGCAGCAGGGTGGTCTTGCCGGCGCCGTTGAGGCCAAGGATAACCACCTTGGAGCCGCGGTCGATGGCGAGGTCCACATCCGTGAAAATCTCGAGCGAACCGTAGGACTTGCTGAGCCCTTCGGCAGTCAGCGGGGTCTTGCCGCACGGCGACGGATCCGGGAAGCGCAGTGCTGCCACGCGGTCCTGCTCGCGGACGGCTTCAAGACCGCTCAGGAGGCGCTCGGCACGCTTGGCCATGTTCTGTGCGGCGACTGCCTTGGTGGCCTTGGCACGCATCTTGTTGGCCTGGTCCATCAGGACCTGGGCCTTCTTTTCGGCGTTGGCACGTTCACGCTTGCGGGCGCGCTCGTCGGTTTCGCGCTGGGTGAGGTAGCGCTTCCAGTCCATGTTGTAGAAGTCGATCTGCGCGCGGTTGGCGTCAAGCAGGAAGACCTTGTTAACGGTGGCTTCGAGCAGTTCCGTGTCGTGGCTGATGACGATCAGTCCGCCCTGATGGTTTTTCAGGAAGTCCCGCAGCCAGGCGATGGAATCGGCGTCGAGGTGGTTGGTGGGCTCGTCCAGGAGCATGGTCTCGGCATCCGAGTACAGAATCCGGGCCAACTCCACACGGCGGCGCTGGCCACCGGACAGGGTCTTGAGGGGCTGGTTCAAGAGGCGGTCCGGCAGTGCGAGGTTGGAGCAGATCGCGGCGGCCTCGGCCTCGGCGGCATATCCTCCGGCCGCCAGGAACTCGGACTCGAGCCGGTCGTAGCGGTTCATGGCCTTGCGCTGGACCGCTGCGTCCTCGCTGGCCATTTCATCGTGGGCCTGGCGGAGTTTTCCGACGGCGATGTCCAGGCCGCGGACTGACAGGATTCTGTCGCGTGCCAACTGTTCCATATCCGGTGTGCGCGGGTCCTGGGGCAGGTAGCCGATCTCACCGCTGCGGGTCACCTTGCCGGCAGCGGGCAGCCCCTCCCCAGCAAGAACCCGGGTGAGGGTGGTTTTGCCGGCACCGTTGCGGCCCACCAGGCCGATCTTGTCTCCCTTGTCGATGCGGAAGCTCACCTGGTCCATCAGGAGCCGGGCGCCGGCACGCAGTTCAAGATCCTGGACAGTAATCACAGCAGGTAAAGCCTTTCACAGCAGGGATTAGCCGCAGCCCAAAGCATCTGTGGCGGGCGTGGGCGGCAATGGCCGACAGAACGGCCCATCCAAGTCTACCGGTGAACGGCCCATATACCGGTACTTGGAGACTGGCCTCACGAAAGGAACACCCGGATCCGGAAGATGACCTTTGCCGCCTCGTGAAAGCGTCCGGAGGCATGCAACGCTGGTTGCATGCATTTGGAGGTGTTGCCCACGCTCACGATTCCGGCGTCCGAACTCGGCTGGCGGTTTTCGCGTGCGTCCGGACCCGGCGGGCAGCACGTCAACACCACAGACACCCGCGTCGAGCTCTCGTGGAACGTCAGCGCCTCGTTGGCGGTTTCCGAAAGCCAGCGGCTGATCCTGCTTTCGCGTCTCGGTCAACGCCTGGTGGACGGGGTGATCACCGTGACTGCGTCCGAGGAGCGCTCCCAGCTGCGCAATCGTGAGATTGCCATGGTGAAGCTTGCCGATGTTGTGGCAGGAGCCCTTGCACCGCCTGCGCCCGAACGCCGGGCAACCAAACCAACCCGTGGCTCGGCCCGCCGTCGCCTCTCAGCCAAGAAGCAGCGGTCAACAACGAAGCAGCAACGGAGGCGGCCCCGAGCAGAATAGGCGCCGGCTTGGCCTGATCGACAAATACCGGTACATCCACCCGGTGGTGCTGGGTCGTGGACGGCTGCTGCCTGCCGATTATGATGCTCAAATGGGGGAAAGTTCACGCAGGAAAAAGTCCGGGCGGCAGCGGCAGATATATGTTGAGATCCGAATTCGAGCTCCCTTGGAGCGGGTTTGGAAGCTGAGCCAGGACACATCCATGCATTCCGCCTGGGATTTGCGGTTTTCCCGGATCATTCCCGTATCGGAAAACGAGCAGGGAGTTCAGAATTTCCGGTATGAGTTCCGCCTTCCGTTCCATACTATTCACGGAACCGGAATATCTTTAGGGCACCGGTTCCGGCCGGACGGGCAAGCCACCTCGGCACTGAAATTCAATACTGCTGACGTGTTATCGCCGATTGGGCCCGGTTCCGGATATTGGCGGTATATCCCCAGTGAGGACGGACTCCGCTTCATCACGGGCTACAACTATTCGCCGGGGATGGGCCCAGCCGGAAAAGTGATGGATTCCTGGCTGTTCCGCCCCGCGTTGGGTTGGGCGACAGCCATGAGTTTTGACCGGTTGAGGATGTGGGCGGAAAGCGGGCTTCATCCCAGAGACTCCGGGACCCGGTGGTTCCTGGATGCCGCTGTCAGGGCAGTGGGTGCCGTCGCCGCCTGGTTGGTGCTGCGACGCGCGGTGGAGCAGGGGCACGTAGCCGCCGCGTTCACAGGCGTGGCAGTTGCCGGTGCCGCCTGGCTCCTTCCGGCACACCCAACGGTGCCCAGGGCCGGGAGATGTCTGCGGAATCCTCCGGACCTGCCGTCCGGGCGTGCCCCTTCCGCCCTCGCCGGCCTGGACGCGCCGCCGGTCGCGGATCCCAGCTTGTCAGGAAGAGGTTGCTGATGGCGTCGATATTTGAGCGGGCACTGGGGGAAGACTTCCATAGGCTGCACCCGATGCTGCAGAAGCGCTTCGGCGTCGACATTGCGGCGGGCTACGCCTGTGTAGGCCGCGGTGTGTTTTCTGACGTGCGCCGCGGGGCATGGTGGACCGTCCCGTTCCTGAAGTTGGGGGCCTACCGCAATATCCTGTTTCCGGACCAGGGCAACCACATCCCCTTCACGATCGAGAACTACCCGTATACGGATGGATTCGGCCGCCCCACCGTGACGTTCGTCAGGTCACTGGAACTGCCCGGGTCCAAGAGGAGGCGATTCGACGCCACCATGGTGCACAGCGAAGCCAGGGGTGGAGTCGTTGACTACCTGGGCACCCACCAGCACTTGGCAACTGACCTCGTCCTGGAGGTTCTGGCCGACGGTTCCCTCCACCTGCAAACAGGGGTTCAGCGATTCTACGAGGGCTTCGCCGCATTCGAGTTTCCTGCCGCACTCACTGGCACGGCCGACTTGTATGAGAACTTCGACGATTCCCGGGGCGTGTACACAATCCAGATGCAGGTGCGGAACCCGCTCCTTGGATTCCTTTTCGGATACCGCGGCGAGTTCACCTGCACCTTTCCCGCCCTCTCCGCCGGAGGAGCCCCCGAGCACCTGAAGCCAGTGCGGGAAGAAAGCCGTGAATAGGCCGTGGGCTTAACCGGGGTGGGCGACTTCCGCGGCTTGGAAGAATATAGGCATGGAATTCAACCGGCTGCTGCAGATCCGGCGCATCTATGCGCAGCCAGCCGCGCTGGAGCTTCCCCGGGGCAAGGAGATCATCGAACGCTGGCCTGATGCCGAGGTGGTGCCGGTTGAGAACCACTGGAACATCCCGGAGGTACATGGAGATGAAACGAACGTGCCACGGTGGTCCCGGATTAAAACTGAGGCGCTGGTCCTGGGGGTCAAGAAGGCGCTGACGGTCAAACCTAATGGCAGGTCCGCCGACTTTATCGCGCCCTCAACCGCGAACGGTTGCGCCATGGCCTGCGCCTACTGCTACGTCCCCCGCCACAAGGGTTACAGCAACCCCGTGACGGTGTTTGCGAACATCGACCAGATTGCCGGCACCCTTGAACGGCATGCCACCCGCCAGGGCATAAAGCTCGAGCCCAACCAGTGTGACGCTGAGCTCTGGGTCTATGACATCGGTGAAAACAGCGATTGCTCCGTGGACGCGCTTCTCAGTGACAACGTGCAGGATCTAGTCACGCTCTTCAGGGACCTGCCCACCGCCAAGCTGTCCTTTGCCACCAAGTACGTGAACCCGGCGATGCTGGACTGGGACCACGGCCGGCACACCAGGATCCGTTTCTCCCTGATGCCCGCTGACCTGGCGAAATCGCTTGACGTCCGGACCTCTCCGGTGGCCGAACGCATGGCAGCCATCAATGATTTCGTTGATGCCGGATATGAAGTGCATGTGAACTTCTCGCCCGTTGTCATTACCGACACCTGGCTCAAGGATTGGGAGGGGCTGCTGCGCCAACTCGACGCCACCCTGACGCCCGCTGCGAAGGCCCAGCTCGCGGCAGAGGTGATCTTCCTGACGCACAACGAGCGCCTGCATGAGGTCAATCTGGGGTGGCATCCGCAGGCCGAGCAGGTGCTGTGGCGGCCGGACCTGCAGGAATCCAAGGTCTCCGCCAACGGCTTCACCAATGTCCGTTACCGTTCAGGAACGAAAGCCCGTTACGTCCGGCAACTGACCGCACTCATTGAGGAAATCGCCCCTTACTGCCGCGTCCGCTACGCCTTCTGAAACTCAGAGGTTAGCGGCGCCGTCGTAACGGCTTCACCTGCAGGTTCGACCCCAGCATGCGCGGAAGCAGGCATCGCCGACTGGCGGACGCTTGAAGGCGGTCCCGTTCGAGCCCTATCCTGCACGGGAGGCAGCAGGGTGTTCCGGCCTTGCCCTGGGGAGGATTTGGAATGAATCTACTGAGCCAGATTTTCGCAGGGATAACTGCCTTGGCCCTGATCGCCGTCGGCCCGCTGGAGATTTTCTTTCATGGCGATCGCCGCTTCTACAGGATTTTTTTGGTCAAACCTGAAGATGTCGCAGCCGTCCGCATGTGGGCCATGAACGTTGGCGCCTACAACATCGCCTTCGGGCTGGGCATCGTTACAGGTCTGTGGATGCTGAACTTTGCCGGCAATGCTGCTGGCGGGTCAGCAATCGTGATCTTCTGCTGCGCCAGCCACTTCCTCCTCGGCATCTGGCTGTGGATCACGGAGAAGCGCCTCCTGGCCAGCGCCATCGGGCAATCTCTTGGTCCCGGCCTGGCACTTCTGTTTTACGCTCTCTACCGGTGAAGCGAGGCCCCTGCCCTGGTGGCTCTGCCTAAAAATCTTTCCCGGGCAGTCCTGCACGCCGCGGTAAACTGGACCATCATGATCGGTGCCCGTACCCGACTTCTGGCCTGGCTCATAGTCCTGGCGGGCTTCATCGCGGGCTGTACACCCACTGTTGGCCTTGACGCCGCAGCGACGGAACAGCCGACGGCGGCCGCCACGGCGACTGCCCCGGCGACTGCCCCAGCCACCGAAACCGCCGTCGCCCCTCAGCAGATCCCCACAACCGACGCCCCGGCGCCGGTTGCCGTCCCCCAGCCGTTTGCCCTCAACCTCTACCAGGAGGGCGACTTCGTTCCGCAGTACACCTTCGACTGGTGTGTTGCAGCGAGCATCCAGATGGCGCATAACCTCGTCGACGACACAGGGGGTGGGAGCTGGACTGACTCCGGCCAGCAGGGTGAGCTGTGGGAGATGGCCCGGGCACATTCATCCAACTCGTTCAACGGAGCCAATCCGTTCGGTTGGGCGCAGGTCCTCACCGAGGTGGGGATGGGGCCATACTCCGTGGTCAGCATTCCCGACTACGGGGACGCCCTGCAGACCGCGGCGCGGGCGATGACGGAGACGGGCCGGCCCGTTGGGCTCGTTATGTGGAGCGGCCGCCACGCCTGGGTGATGAGTGGGTTCGAGTCGGTCGGCGATCCGGCCCAGTTCCCGGAGTTCTCGGTCACCGGCGTCCGCGTACTGGATCCCCTCTATCCCTATGGCAGCGGGCAATGGGGGCCATCGCCCGAACCCAACAGCCTGCTCACTCCCGAGCAGCTGGCCACGCAGTTTGTGGTCCGCGAGCCGCGGCGGTGGAGCAGCGAACTCCCGGCCGGCTATCTGCTGGTATTGCCCCAGGGCCAGGGCTGAACTACCCTTTCGCGATCAGGGACAGTCCGCGTTTCCGATTGGCCGTCGGGCAGCTCCTGGACACCGGATGTTCAATGCTCAGGCCCGGGTATATCCTTCACGCATGAACGAGCATGCGGTTCCCCGCGAGGTCGGCGGTTATCTGTTTGAGTTCAGAGGAAAGCGGCCCCTGCGTGATACAGCGCGATGGGCCGCCGGTGTCTGTCTGTCCGGCGCCGGGGTGGCAATCGTGATCATAGGGATCGCCTCCCAGTCTTTGCTGTCCGTGCCCCTTGGAATTGCGGCAGCGGTTCTCGGCGCTCTGGTGCTCCTAGTGCATGCATTCAGCGCGAACAAAGCCAGGCCCTCCAATGCTCCTGCCCAGGCGGGAAAGCACCGTGTCATGAAAGCAGGCAAAGTGAGGGAGAAAGAATCGGTGGCGTCCCAGCTTGCCCTCATAGCAAACCTCTACTCGCAGGGTGCTCTTACCCGGGAAGAGTTTGTGGCGGCCAAACGCCGGACACTCGATATCTGAGCCAAGGCTCCCCCGCAACCCTGCTGCGCCATGTCAGCCGCTCGTCACCGGGCCCTGGGCGATGTGCAGCGCGTCGGTGAACGCAGCTAGCTTTCCGGGTCGTAACCAAATTCGCGCAGTTCCTGGGAGCAACGGCATGCCACGGCGATCTTCCGGGCCCACTCCACGGCATCCTCTCGCGTGGGCAGCTCCAACACGCAGAATCCACCCTTGACCCTGGAGCCCGGATAGGTCCCGGTGCTCACCGACCCGTCGGCGGAGACCAGCACCGGATCGACTTCCTCGTTGATTCCGCCGCCGAATACGTAGACTCCGGCGTCCTTCGCCTCCTGAATCACAGCGTGGGAGTCAGCGGAGACAATTGGGAACTCCTCGTCGGTGAGGACCATGGCCTCACTTGGGAAGGAAATGAGGTATTTCGTCATGTCGGGATACTGCCACGCGGCGCGCCGGCAGGGCAATGGTCCTGAAGAACGGGAGTCTGCCGATGTCTAAAGGATTCGCTGATACATGCGGTGGTCCTGCCACAGGCCGGCTATTCGAAGGTAGGCATGGGCCGTGCCGTAGGCCTCGAAGCCGTTCTTCTCAAGCACCCTTTGGGAGGCGACGTTGTGGACCAGAGTTGCGGCTTCGAGCCGGTGCAGACCGAGGTGGTCCCTTGCGACCTTTATGGCACTGCCGACCGCCGCAGTCATGAGGCCGGTTCCTTGGGCCGATTGCTCGAGCCAGTAGCCTACGTGGGCGTTCTGGAAGGCACCACGCACGATCGAACTGAGGGTCAGCAGACCGACTATGCTGCCCTTCGCGGACAGAACCATGGGAAGTGCTGTCCCCGCATCAAGCTCGGCCCGGCGTCGTTCAATCACCTCTCGCTGACCCTCAAGTGTGTAGAACTCCTCGGGCCTGATCGGCTCCCAGGGAGCCAGGTAAGACCGGTTTGCTTGAACCGCCGCTGCCAGCTCCGCAGCATCCGACACCTGGACTGGGCGCAGCACAACCCCATCGGCAAGCTCACAGGAAAAGTCCACCCGCCCACACTACCGATCAATCGGAGTTCGCCGGCGGCGCCCGACAAGAGCGCGACGATCAGGGACAAGGGAGGTGACCCCGGCTCGAGGATGCAATACTCTGACCATGGCTGTCTTCTTCGAGTGCATAACGCGGACAAATAGGCGGCAATCCGAGTTGTTCGACCTTGCCCGAAACATCGACGTCCACAAAAACTCGATGGCAAAGTCCCGTGAAGAAGCCGTCGCTGGCGTGACGAGCGGCCTGATCTCTTTGGATGAGGAAGTGACGTGGCGGGCCTGGCATTTTGGCCTGCCGCTGCAGATGACCAGCAGGATTACCGAGATGCACCCACCCGAATATTTTGTCGATGAACAGGTCAGAGGCCCGTTTCGCCGGTTCCGGCACGTTCATGAGTTCCGGCAGGATTCAGAAGGAACGCTGATGGTGGACCGGATTGAATTCTCGGCCCCATTCGGACTCCTGGGACGACTGGTGGAGAAACTGGTGTTGGCCCGATACCTTCAGAACTTAATCGAGACGCGCAATCAGCATCTTGCGGGTGAGCCGATTCCCGGGCAGTAACAGCGTGACGCACCGAAACGAGCGACTAGTGAGGTGCACGTCGTTGAGGCCACGGGTCACGCTGCAGACCCGTCACGTCTCAGATCCAAGACCTACTAGGCGGTGGGGGAACCCGCCGCAGGGACGGCAATGCCGGCCGGTTGTGCCCTGCCGTCAGCGGCCACCCCCAGCTTTAGTAGGCCCCCTACAAAATGGGGTCCATAGCACCCCGGTAACGTCAGCGGTACATTAGATTCCGCTTGTACAACCCCGACAGGACCTTCCCATGAGCAACACCAACACAGCCGTCTCGAACGCCCCCAAGGCCAGGCGCCGCTGGAACGCCACCGACCTCGGCCTGATCGCCGTCTTCGCGGCCCTCGTCGCCGGCGCAGCGCTCGTCCCAGGCCTCGCCGTTAACGGCTTCGGCGTCCCCATCACGTTCCAGACCCTCGCGGTGATGCTCACCGGCCTGGTCCTTGGCCCGGGACGGGGCTTCGCCGCCGTCGGGCTGTACACCCTTCTGGGCCTCGCGGGCCTTCCCATCTTCAGCCAGGGCCGCAGCGGCCTCGGCATCCTCGCCGGACCGTCCGCCGGCTACATCATTGCCTTCCCGATCGCCGCACTGGTGGTTGGCTGGCTCGCCACCATGGTGATCCGCCGGACCACCAAAACCCGCGCCCTGTGGCTCTTCCTGTCCGCCACGGTCACCAGCGTGGTGGTGGTGCACTCGCTCGGCGTCGCCGGCATCGCCCTGAACACCAAGGCCACCCTGGGCCAGGCTTTCCTCAGCGACCTGGTGTTCTACCCGGGCGACATCATCAAAAACATCCTCGCCGCGGTCATCGCCGTCGCCCTCCACCGCGCCTTCCCGGACATCCTGGTCCGCCGCGTCCGCCGCACCGCCGCCAAAGCCGCTACCAGCCAGACCACCAAGGCCTAGGATCTCCCCCATGCCCGCAGTGACCTTTGACCAGGTAACGGTCGCCGTCGAAACTGATGACTCGCCGGAGCCCAAAGTGCTCCTTGACGCCGTCGACCTCCGCCTGACGGAAAGGCGCGTCGGCGTCATCGGCGCCAACGGCTCGGGGAAATCCACCCTCCTGCGGCTGGTCAACGGCCTCGTCCAGCCAACCTCGGGCACTGTAGCGGTCGACGGCGACGATACAGTCGGTGCCGTCCGCAGGGTCCGCAGGAACGTGGGCTTCGTTTTCACCGATCCCCTGTCCCAGCTGGTGATGCCCACCGGCAGGGAGGACGTGGAACTCTCCCTCCGCCGCTCGGTGAAGAACGGCACCGAACGGCGGAGCCAGGCTGAGGCGGCGCTGCGGCGCCTGGGGCTCCTGCACCTGGCCGATCAAAGCATCTACGAGCTTTCCGGCGGCGAACGGCAGCTGATGGCCCTCGCCGCCGTGCTGGCGGTCAGCCCCAACGTCCTGGTACTCGACGAGCCCTCCACCCTCCTGGACCTCCGCAACCGCGAACTCCTTCGCAGGACATTGGCCGGGCTGGACCAGCAGATCATCATGTCCACCCACGATCTTGACCTCGCACTGGAAATGGACCGTGTGCTGGTCATCGAACAAGGCAGGGTCGCCTTCGACGGCGCTCCCGCGGAGGCCGTGGCCGCCTACCGCACCCTCTGTATGGACGGGCTGCACACCACCGAACCGAGCCCGCGGTGAGAGGACTTGGCTTCCTCCTGGCCAACTATGTGCCCGGGAACTCGCTGATCCACCGGACACCGCTGGCCCTGAAGTTCCTCCTCGTCTTCGCTTGCGGCCTGGCCTCGTTCATCATCCAGGACTGGCGCATCTCGACGGCGGTACTCACCGTACTCTGCGGCCTTTTCCTGCTCACCGGCGCCGGCCTGAAACGGCTCTGGCGCGCCGTCCGCCCGCTGGCCGCGGTGTTGCTGGTGATCGGGCTCTTCCAGTGGTGGCAGCTCGGCGCGCCCACTGCGGCGCGGATCGTCCTTAACATCCTGGTGTGCGTGGTGGCGGCATCGCTGCTCACCGCCACCACCCCCGTCCAAAAGCTCCTGGACGGTGTGGTCAAAGCAGCAAGCCCTTTCAAAAGATTCGGCGCGGACCCCGAGCGGTTTGCCCTGACCATCGGGATCATGCTGCGCAGCATCCCCTACATCGCGGGCACCTTCGCTGACGTCCGCGATTCCGCCCGGGCACGGGGACTCGAGCGCAACCCCCGGGCACTGATCCTGCCCGTGTTCATCACTTCCGTGGCCTTCGCCCGGCAGACTGGCGAAGCACTCGCCGCCCGCGGTTTGGGCGAAGCGGAGGACTGAAGCGCCGGAAGACGCGGCTAGAAGCGCTCGTACCGCAGCAATGCGGCGGTCCCCATGCCGCCGGCGATGCTGATCATGGCGAGTGCAAGGCTTCCCGGTGTTCCCTTCCTGCGCGCTTGGGCCAACAGCCGCGTCACGAGGACAGCGCCCGATGCACCGTACGCGTGGCCCAAAGCCAAGGCGCCGCCGTCGAGGTTCACCCGGGCAGGATCAATCCCCAGTTCGTCGAGGCAGGCCAGCGTCTGCGACGCGAACGCCTCATTGAACTCAACCAGCTCCAGCTCCTCAGTGGTCACTCCTGCAGCAGCCAGCACTTCCCGTGCCGCAGCGGCCGCACCAATGCCGAGCACGTCCGGTTCCACCCCGGCGGTGCCGGTGCCGAGCACCAGCAGACCGTCGGGCACCCCCAAGTCCCGGGCCCGCTGCAGGGAAGTGATGACGACGGCGGAGGCGGCGTCGGCGTCGAAGCAGGAGTTTCCGGCGGTGACGGTTCCCCCGTCCACGAATGCGGCCGGGAACCGCGCCATCACCGCCGCGCCCAGCCCCCGGCGCGGGCCATCATCCACAGCAACGGTTCCCGCACCATTCACCAGCGGGACCAGTTCGTCGTCGAAGTATCCTGCCGCAGCTGCCGCGAGGGCCTTTTGGTGGCTCAGCAGCGCAAACCCATCCTGCCGGTCCCGGCTGATGCCGAACCTATGGGCCACAGTTTCGGCTGCGACACCCATGTCCGGGTCGCCAAAGGCCTCCGGCACAAACTGGGCGCGCGGGTAGAACTCCGGGCCGCTGTCGTCCCTTCGATGCGCCCGCAGCGGCGCGGTGCTGGTGCTCTCCACTCCACCGGCCACGTACAGGGGATTGCCGCCGGCCGCCACCAGCCCGGAAGCGAGGACGATCGCGTCCAGGCCGGAACCGCACTGCCGGTCCACAGTGAGTCCGGGCACGCTGACGGGCAGGCCGGCCTCCAGCAGGGCAAGCCGTGCTACATTTCCGCCGCCACCGACGGCGTTGCCGATCACCACGTCGGTAACATCACCCGGTTCGATCCCGGGGAAAGCCGTCAGCTCGCGCAGGACCGGGGCCAGCAGCTCGTGGGCGCGAAGCGTCCGCAACGCACCGTTGGTCCGGCAGACGGGAGTGCGCCGCGCCGCGATGATGACGGGCTGCCGGTTGGGCGGCAGGAGTTCAGGCGCCAAGGGTGCGGATCCGGGAGTCACCGGCATTGATCCAGTCCAGCAGGACGTTTCGGCTGACTTTGCCGCGGTCCGTGGTGGGCAATTCGGTGACCGCATAGTACTGGAGGGGCCACTTGTCGCGGGCCAGGATGGTTTCCAGCCCCGCCTTCAACTGGGTGGCGGTAACAGCACCCGCAGACGGAACAATTGCGGCCACCACCCGCTGGCCCCGCAGGTCGTCCGGCATGCCGGCGGCCATCGCTGCAGCCACGCCGGGCACGGCCGCCAGCGCCAGTTCCACTTCATGCGGGTACACGTTCTTGCCAGCCGTGAGGATCATGTCCGCCCGGCGGCCCAGGATATGCAGTTCCCCCGCTTCGAGGTAGCCCTGGTCCCCCACCGTGAACCAGCCGCCAAAGGATCTGAGGGCCTGCCCGTCATCACCCCACAGGTAGCCGTTGCTGACCATCCCGCTGCGCACGCTGATGTTGCCCGCGGCTCCGTCCGGAACCGGTTCGCCCGAATCGTTGAGGATCCTGACGTCCACCCCCGGGAAAGGCCGCCCAATGCCCGTCCCGCCCATGGCGGCCGTTTCCCCGGCGGGCAGGCCCGCGCCCGAGACAAAGCTCAGCTCGGAGGCGCCGTAGTACTCGTAAATAGTGGCGTTGGGCGCCCAGCGGCGGGCAGCTTCCAGGGTCCGGGCGTCGAGCTTGGACCCGGCACAGATGATGGTGCGCAGCCCGGAAGCGTCCACGCATCCGGTCAATCCACGTTCGCTGAGCATCCTCAGCATGGTGGGCACCAGCACCAGCCGGGTGACACGGTCGTAGGTGATGGCCGCATGGACGTCTCCGACGTCGAACGTCTCCAGTGTCTGGAATTCGGAACCTGCGTAGAGGCATTCTGACAGTGCGTACAGGTTCAGGCTCGCCGCCAGCGGGCCCGGCGCAAGCGTTACATCGTCCTGTACCAGCCCGAAGAACTCAATGGACGCTTTGAAGGACTCCTGCCAGGACCGCCGTGACCTCGTGAAGGCTTTGGGGACAGAAGTGGTGCCGGACGTGAGGCCAATCAGGAAGGTGGTCTCCGGCCCGCCGTCGGCCAGCTCATCCTCCGCGGACACGGCCGCCGGCCGGGCGGACGATTCAACCCGGCGGACAATATCCTCCTGCAGCGGTGCCGGCCAGGCGGGATCAAGGACGGCGCACTGGCGCCCGCCGGCAACCGCGGCGGCGAACCTGGCGACGAACCCGGCCGAGTTCGCCTCGCACAGTGACGTGACCGCTTTGGTGTCCGGAACCAGGGCTGCTGCGGCATCGCGGAGCTCCGCCCAGGTGAGGCGCTGACCGGCGACGACGACGGCGGTGTGGTGCGGCCGATCTTCGGCCCAGCGCTGGATGTGGTTGAGGAAAGGCATCAGATCAACTTTACCGGCGGGCACCGGTTGAAGTCGGGGCCCGCGGGTATTGTGACTTTATGAGCTTCAACGACAATGTGCAGCTGGATCCATCACAAGTCCAGGACCGGCGCGGCGGTGGCCGTGGGGTGTTGGTTGGCGGTGGCATCGGCGGCGGGCTCCTCCTGCTCATCGCCACGCTCCTGGGCGTAAATCCCCAGCTGCTTGAGGGCCTGACCGGGGCGGGGCAGGAGCCGCAAAGCCAAGGTACGGCTCCTGCATGCGAAACCGGAGCCGACGCCGACGCCCGGGTGGACTGCCGTATCACGGGAACAGTGAACAGCCTGAACGCGTTCTGGCCCGGCTACCTGCAGCAGTACAACGTGCAGTACCCGCGGCCGGAGGCCGTGATCTTTACCGGGGGCACCAACACCGGTTGCGGTGCTGCCACCTCCGAGGTGGGCCCCTTCTACTGCCCCACCGACACCACGGCCTACTTCGATCCCGGCTTTTTCCAGGAACTGGTGGACCGGTTTGGTTCCTCCGGCGGCCCGCTGGCGCAGGAGTACGTGGTGGCCCACGAGTTCGGGCACCACATCCAGAACGTCCTCGGCAACCTGGACCGCGCACAACAGGATCCGCAGGGACCGGAATCCGGCGCTGTCCGCACCGAGCTGCAGGCTGACTGCTATGCCGGGCTCTGGGCCAAATACGCGTCAACCACCCCGAATCCCAAGACTGGCCAGCCCTACCTCGAAGCGCTGACCCAGCAGGACATCAACGACGCCCTCTCGGCAGCGTCAGCCGTGGGCGATGACCGGATCCAGCAAGCCGCCACGGGTCGTGTCTCCCCCGAAGGCTGGACGCACGGGTCGAGCGAACAGCGGCAGCGGTGGTTTGCGCAGGGCTACCAAACGGGCGACATCAACCAGTGCGATACTTTCTCGGCTCCCAGCCTCTAATTCGGGAACGACGACGGCGGGTCACCTTTCCTGCGAAAGGTGACCCGCCGTCGTCGTACTTGGGCCCACGCCGCCGAGGGTTCCCTGGCCGAAGCGAAGCGAGGCCAGGGAGGCGGTGGGGACTAGATGTTGAAGCCGAGGGCCCGCATCTGGTCCTTGCCGTCGTCGGTGATCCGTTCCGGACCCCATGGCGGCATCCAGACCCAGTTCAGGCGCCAGTCATCAACCACGCCGTCCAGGGCCTTGCCCACCTGCTCCTCGAGGACATCGGTGAGCGGGCAGGCGGCCGTGGTCAGGGTCATGTCGATCAGCAGCGCGCCGTCGTCATCGGAGTACTTCAGCCCGTACAGCAGGCCGAGGTCCACCACGTTGACGCCGAGCTCAGGATCGATCACATCCTTGAGCGCTTCTTCAACGTCCTCCAGGCTGGTGCGGGACGCGTTGATTTCGGTCATGGCGAAGTCCTAACTAGGCCTGTGCAGCGGCAGGTGCGGCGGCGGCGCCGGCACCCTTGGCGTAGCGGTCGTAGCCTTCTTCTTCCAGGCGGTCGGCGAGCTCGGGGCCGCCTTCCTCAACAACCTGGCCGTCCACGAACACGTGCACGAAGTCAGGCTTGATGTAGCGCAGGATGCGTGTGTAGTGGGTGATGAGCAGCGTACCCATGTTGCCATCGGCGTGGGCGCGGTTGACACCTTCGGAGACAACCTTCAGCGCGTCAACGTCCAGGCCGGAGTCGGTCTCGTCCAGGACGGCGAACTTGGGCTTGAAGAGTTCGAGCTGGAGGATCTCCACACGCTTCTTCTCGCCGCCGGAGAAGCCTTCGTTGACGTTGCGCTGGGCGAAGTCAGCGTCGATCCGCAGCTGCTCCATGGCTGCCTTGACGTCCTTGGTCCAGGTGCGCAGCTTGGGGGCTTCGCCGTCGATGGCCGTCTTGGCGGTGCGCAGGAAGTTGGTCATGCTCACGCCGGGGACCTCCACCGGGTACTGCATGGCCAGGAAGACGCCGGCGCGGGCGCGCTCGTCGACGCTCATTTCCAGGACGTCTTCGCCGTCCAGGGTGATGGAACCGCTGGTGACGTTGTAGCGCGGGTGGCCTGCGATGGTGGAGGCCAGCGTGGACTTGCCGGAGCCGTTGGGGCCCATGATGGCGTGGGTTTCGCCGGTCCGGATGGTCAGGCTGACGCCCTTCAGGATTTCCTTGGTGCCCTGTTCCGTCTCAATGCTGACGTGCAGGTCCTTGATCTCAAGAGTAGACATATGTCTTGTTCTCCTCTGCACCGTGCCTGGCGGCGGCGGTGCGGTCTCTGTCTGGAAGTTGGTTCGTAATTCTGTGGTGCTAGCTGAAGTTGGGTGCTTCGGCGCCGTTGAGGACGCTGGTGAAGTCCACGTAGACCTCATCGCCCCTGATCTCGACGGCGAAGACGGGCACGGGATCATAGGCCGGCAGCTGCAGCGGTTCGCCGGTGCGCAGGTCGAACTGGGAGCCGTGGCCCCAGCACTCGATGGCACATCCCTCCACTTCGCCCTCGGACAGTGAAATGTCCGCGTGCGAGCAGGTGTCGCCGATGGCGTGGATCTCCCCCATGGAGTCCTTGACGATGGCCACAGGGTAGTCGTCGATCAGGATCCGCAACGCCTGCTTCAGCTGGATTTCATCCACCTTGCAGACAAGCTCGCCCTTTGGCTGGTCAGTCATTTGTAAACCCGTGCTCCGTGCCTTCTAGTTGTCCGTCAGTGCGAGTTCGTGTTCAACAGCGTCGGTCAGCCGCTCCTCAATGGAGGGGACCTTGATCTGCTGGATGATCTCGTTCAGGAAGCCGCGGACCACCAGGCGGCGGGCAACGTCCTCGGGGATGCCGCGGGCCATCAGGTAGAACAGGTGCTCGTCGTCCATGCGGCCGGTGGCGCTGGCGTGGCCTGCGCCCTCGATCAGGCCGGTCTCGATTTCGAGGTTGGGCACGGAGTCGGCGCGGGCGCCGTCGGTGAGCAGCAGGTTGCGGTTGGCCTCGTAGGTATCGGTGCCTTCGGCTTCCTTGCGGATCAGGACGTCGCCAACCCAGACTGCATGGGCGTTGCGCCCCTGCAGTGCGCCTTTGTAGAGCACGTTGGACTTGCAGTTGGCCACTGCGTGGTCCACAAAGAGGCGCTGCTCAAGGTGCTGGCCGGCGTCGGCGAAGTACAGGCCGAACATTTCAGCCTCGCCGCCAGGGGCGGTGAAGCGGGCCGACGGCGTGACGCGGACCAGGTCGCCGCCCAGGCTCACCATAACGTGCTTGAGCTTGGCGTCGCGGCCGATCTTTGCCTGCTGGGAGGAGGCGTGGACGGCGTCGTCGTTCCATTCCTGGAGCGTGATGACCGTCAGGCTGGCGCCGTCTTCGACGATGATCTCCACGTTCTCCGAGACCACGGCGGAACCCTTGTGGTTCAGGACCACAACTGCCTTGGAGAACTTCTCGGCGACAATCACCAGGTGCTGGGCGGCGGCCTCCAGGGAGGTGCCTTCGATGTCGACGCTGATCTCCGTCGTCGCCTCAAACTCGGACGGGATGGTCACCACGGTGGCTCCGGCGAAGTTCTCCCACGCATTGGCGGACACGCGGTCCTCGGGGATGCCGGCGGTACCGATGCGCTTGTCATCGCGGCCGACGCTTTCAACGGTGACCTGCTCGGGGCCGTTAACCACCACGGTGGGTGCGGCGCCGGAGAGGACCTCGGAGTGCAGCCCGCGGAGACGCTTGAGCGGGGTGAAGCGCCAGTCTTCCTCCAGGCCGGTGAGCGGCTTGAAGTCGGCCAGCTTGTAGGACGTGAGGCGTCCGGCGCGGGAGCTGTCCGGGATACCGACGCCGCCGCCGTGGGAGTGGCTCTTGGCTGAATCCCCGGCAAGCGGTGCCTTGGTGCCCGCGTTGATGGGTGAGAGGCTCTCGCCTTCTTCGGTGAAGCCGTTAATAAACGGCTGGGCTGAGGGCGCGCCGATACGTGCCTTTTCAGTAGTGATTTCAGTCATCGTTATCCGACGGACCCTTCCATCTGCAGTTCAATCAGGCGGTTCAGCTCAAGTGCGTACTCCATGGGGAGCTCGCGGGCAATCGGCTCGATGAAGCCGCGGACGATCATCGCCATGGCTTCGTCTTCGCGCATGCCGCGGGACATCAGGTAGAAGAGCTGCTCTTCGCTGACCCGGGAAACAGTTGCCTCGTGGCCCATCACAACGTCGTCCTCGCGGATGTCGATGTAGGGGTAGGTGTCCGAACGGCTGATGGTGTCCACCAGCAGCGCGTCGCAACGGACCGTGTTGGCCGAGTGCTTGGCGCCTTCGCGGACCTGGACCAGGCCGCGGTAGGCTGCACGGCCGCCGCCGCGGGCCACGGACTTGGAAATGATGGAGCTCTTGGTGTTCGGCGCGATGTGGACCATCTTGGAGCCGGTGTCCTGGTGCTGGCCTTCGCCGGCGAACGCGATGGACAGGGTCTCGCCCTTGGCGTGCTCACCCACGAGGTACACGGCCGGGTACTTCATGGTGACCTTGGAACCGATGTTGCCATCGACCCATTCCATGGTGGCGCCCTCTTCGCAGATGGCACGCTTGGTCACCAGGTTGTACACGTTGTTGGACCAGTTCTGGATGGTGGTGTAGCGGACGCGGGCGCCCTTCTTCACGATGATTTCCACAACTGCCGAGTGCAGGGAGTCCGAGGTGTAGATGGGCGCGGTGCAGCCTTCGATGTAGTGGACGTAGGAGTCCTCGTCGGCGATGATCAGCGTGCGCTCGAACTGGCCCATGTTTTCCGTGTTGATGCGGAAGTATGCCTGCAGCGGGATATCCACGTGGACGCCCTTGGGCACGTACACGAACGACCCGCCGGACCATACGGCCGTGTTCAGCGAGGCGAACTTGTTGTCGCCCACCGGGATGATGGTGCCGAAGTACTCCTGGAAGATCTCCGGGTGTTCCTTCAGGGCGGTGTCGGTGTCCAGGAAGATGACACCCTGCCTCTCAAGGTCCTCACGCAGCTGGTGGTAGACAACCTCGGACTCGTACTGGGCGGCGACACCGGAAACCAGGCGCTGCTTTTCGGCTTCGGGGATGCCCAGCTTGTCGTAGGTGTTCTTGATGTCCTCGGGGAGGTCCTCCCAAGTGGCTGCCTGCTTCTCGGTGGAGCGGACAAAGTACTTGATGTTGTCGAAGTCGATGCCGGACAGGTCCGCGCCCCAGGTGGGCATGGGCTTGCGGTCGAAGTACTTCAGGCCCTTGAGGCGAAGGTCGAGCATCCATTCCGGTTCGCTCTTCTTCGCCGAAATGTCCCGGACTACCTCTTCGTTGAGCCCACGGCGTGCGTTGGCGCCGGCGTCGTTCTTGTCGGCCCATCCGTACTCGTAGGTGCCGATGCCGTGGAGCTCGGGATTCTTTTCCAGAATCTCCGAGAT
Organism: Pseudarthrobacter sp. B4EP4b; assembly: GCF_006680095.1. Classification (NCBI taxonomy): domain Bacteria; kingdom Bacillati; phylum Actinomycetota; class Actinomycetes; order Micrococcales; family Micrococcaceae; genus Pseudarthrobacter; species Pseudarthrobacter sp. B4EP4b. Next base: position 76,872 of record NZ_VHIJ01000019.1, read on the forward strand.
CACAGTGTTTTCGGCGACTGCTTTCTCTGATAGTTGGTCCGTCATCACGGCCTTTCTTGCTGATGGTTGTTTACTTCATTCAGGCTGGCGGGGGCTCCCGGGAGCCTTGTGGGCACCCGGGCAGACAGCCTGCCTGTAGGAATATGGGTGGTGCAGACGTGCCCGCCGCGGGCCAGCGTGGAGAGCCGGCGGACGTCCACGCCCACGAGCCTGGAAAAGACCTCGGTCTCCACATCGCAAAACACCGGGAACCGGGCAGCGAGCTGCTGGATGGGGCAGTGCCCCTGGCACAGCTGCACACTGGAAAGGGCGGCCGGGAGCGGCGCCTTGGCTTCGATGGAGGCTGCGGAGGCAACGAAATTATCGCGGCTCAGGGCCTCGGCCAGCGCTTTCGCGCGGTCTGCGATGTCCGGTCCGGCCTTGTCAATCTCCGGCGCGTAGCGGCGCTCCATGTCAGCGAAGCGCTCGACGGCGAAGGCCCGCACGGCGTCCGGCCCCGCCATTTTCTGGAGCTGCTGGAGGGCCAGTGCGGCGATATCGAGGTAGTCGTTGCCCAGGCTCGACTGACCTTGCGAGCTGAGGACATAACGGCGTGCGGGACGGCCTGCCCCTGCGCCGGCCCTGGCCACACGCTTGACTTCGATCACACCGGCACGGGACAAATGGTCCAGGTGCCGCCGCACGGCCGCAGGCGTGAAGCCCAGCAGGTCCCCGAGCTCGGCGGCGCTGACAGGTCCGTGCTCCAGGACGGCGGACAGGACCCGGTCCCTGGTGCGCTCATCGGCGTCAGCCACCGGACCGGTGGCCGGCCGGCCACGGTCTGCGGGAGCCTCGGAGGCTCCCTGCCCGGCAAAGGGCACAGCAGTAGCATTGCTCATGGAATACACAACACAATGTTGTCGTAATTTAGTCCCGCAATCCAGTAAGGACAGGCTGACCTGAGTGGGGCACCGGAGGCCGGCGGTAAATACTACATCCCGTAGAATACTCGGGTGCGATCCCCCCAATCCCCCGTTCTGTCCATCAGCGGGCTCATTAAGGATGTTGGCCCGCTTCCCAGCCTGGACGGAAAAATGCTCCGGGTGGTCAGCGGGGTCTCCCTCGTCGCCGAGCGCGGCCAGGTGACAGCACTGCTTGGCGCCAACGGCGCCGGAAAAACCACCACGCTCGAGTGTGCCCAGGGCCTCCAGAAGCGCAGCGGCGGCACCATCTCGCTCCTGGGGCAGGACCCTGCCTCGGCCGGGGCTGAGCTTCGCTCGCGCGTAGGTGTGATGCTCCAGGACGGCGGGCTGCCGCCGTCGTCCAGGCCGATTCCGCTGCTGCGGCATATCTCGGGACTCTACGAAACACCGTGGCCCGTGGACGACCTCATCCAGCGTCTGGCCATCGATAGTTTCAGCCGCACCACCGTCCGGCGCCTGTCCGGGGGGCAGAAGCAGCGCCTCGCCCTCGCCGCCGCACTGATCGGCAGGCCGGAAGTACTGTTCCTCGACGAACCGAGCGCAGGCCTGGACCCGCAGTCCCGCCAGCTGGTGTTTGACCTGATCGCTGAACTCCGGGAGGCGGGGATGGGGATCATCCTTACCACCCACCTCATGGACGACGCCCAGCGCCTGGCCGACTACGTCTACATCATTGATGGCGGCCGGAACGTCGCCGAGGGGACCGTCCAGGAACTGCTCCAGCGCAATCCCGGAGTGGAGGCCGGCGCGGAACACATCCGTACCCTGGAGTTCGAGGCAGCCCCGGGTTTGGATTTCGACGGCGTTCTCCCGGCCGGCATTGCCGTGTCCGAGGCCCGTGCAGGAAGCTACTCCGTCACAGGAAGCCTTACCCCGGCCCACCTCGCAGCCCTGGCCCGATGGTGGGAAGCGCATAACATCATGCCTGCTTCGATGAGCCTGCAGGCGCGTAGCCTTGAAGACGTCTTTCTGGATATCTCGGGAAAGGACATCCGATGAATGGGACCGCGTCCGGCGCTGCCGGTGCCGGCGCCGGTGCAAGCAATGCACCCATCGCCGCTTTGGGCGGAGTGGCCGGATCCCAGCGGCCTGCATCGTTGCTGCGGCGGGTGCTGCTGCAGGGCAAATACGAGGCCCTTGCCATGCTCCGCAACGGCGAGCAACTGATTCTGGCGGTAGTGTTGCCGCTCCTTGCATTGGTTGGCCTGACCGTGACGCCGTTCCTCGACGGGATGGGCGGCAGCCGCATAGATGTTGCGGTACCGGGCATCCTGGCGCTGTGCGCCATGTCCACCGCCTTTACCGGCCAGGGCATCGCCACCGGGTTCGACCGCCGCTACGGCGTCCTCCGTTTCCTGTCCACCACGCCATTGGGCCGCGGTGGACTGATCGCCGGCAAGGCACTTTCAGTCCTGGCTGTGCTCTGCCTCCAGGTCGCCGTCGTCAGTGCAGTGGCTTTTGCGCTGGGCTGGCGGCCCGAGGCAGCCGGGTGGCTGCCCGGCCTGCTTCTCCTGGCCCTGGGTGCCGCTGCTTTCACCGCGCTCGGCCTGCTGGTGGCCGGGACGGTCCGGCCCGAAGCGACACTGGCCATCACCAACCTGTTGTGGATCCTCCTGGGCGCATTGGGCGGAATTGTCATCCCGGCCGAACGGCTGCCCGCCGGCCCGCAGTCAGTGGTGCACTTCCTGCCCTCCGGCGCCCTGGGTGAGTCCCTGCGTGAAGCTTTCCTCGGTGGCACGCTCAACGGCGCCGCCGCCCTTATCCTGCTGCTTTGGACGGTCATCGCCGGGGCAGCTGCCATCCGTTGGTTCAAGTGGAATTGAGATATCCGTGAGCACGGCGTCACGCCTCCCCCAGTTCGTTAACCGCCTGTCATCCCGGCTGCCGCGCACCGTGGACGTCAGGGTGCGGCGCCTTGCCGTTGCCTCGCTCATTGGCCAGACCCTCCTGGTGGTAACCGGCGGCGCGGTCCGCTTGACGGCGTCCGGCCTGGGCTGCCCCACGTGGCCGCGCTGTACCGATAACTCCCTGGTGAACACCCCGGAAATGGGGATCCACGGCTTCATCGAATTCGGTAACCGGCTCCTGACCTTCGCCCTGGCGGCAGTGGCAGCCCTGATGCTGGTGTACCTGTGGAACCTCCGCAAGGAGCGGCGCGACCTCTTCCTGCTGGCCCTGGGCCTCCTGGCCAGCATCCCGGCGCAGGCCATCATCGGCGGCATCACCGTGCTCACGAACCTCAATCCCTGGGTGGTGGGCCTGCACTTCCTGGTGTCCATGGCGCTGGTGGTGTTCGCCACGCTGCTGGTCAACCGCGCTTTCGGCCGGACCGGACGTTTTGTGGCTGCCCGGCACCCGGCCCTGCCGGGGATCATGCGGCCGGTGACGGCCGCCGTCGCACTTTTTTCCGCCATGGCCGTGATGCTTGGTGTGGTGGTCACCGGAGCGGGCCCGCACGCCGGCGACGCCGATGCTCCCCGCAACGGCCTGGACTGGGACCTGTTCTCCCACATCCATGCCGTGCCCGCGTACCTGGTGACAGCGGGAACCGTTGTGGCGCTTGCGCTCGTGTTCCTGCGCCGGATCCGGGGCCCCTTCCGCACCGCCGTGATCGGGCTCCTCGGTGTGACCATCCTCCAGGCCATCATCGGCTTCACCCAGTACTACAACAGCATCCCGGCCCCCCTGGTGGCCGCCCACATGCTCGGCGCCGCGCTGCTGATGGTGGCCTCAACCAACGCCTGGGATCTCGCTAAAGCGAGCCCCGTGGAGTAGCTTCGCCGCAAAAGCAGTGCCCCCGGTTCGGTTCGAACCGGGGGCACTGCTGCGCTAACCGCAGATGCAAACCTTGCCTGTCACCGCATAAGCGTCGGGGCAGCAGCTTTTGCGGCCTGGGCGGGATCGAGGAACCGGATGCCGCCCCGTTCCACCAGCAGCACACGGGCCGTGGCGATGTCATAGAACAGGCCGGTCGCCTGCACCCTGCCGGCGGCGAGTTCAGGGCCAACCACAGGATGGCACTCCAGCTTCTGCAACTGGACGGCGACGTTCACCATGGCCAACTGGTCCACCGGGTTGTAGCCGGCAGCCTCCGCGGCCAGCGCCACGGGATGGTGGGCGAGTTCGCGGTAGCTGGGCCGCGCGTGGTTGAGCCAGGCATCGAAGCCTGCGCCGAGCGAAGCGTTGCCGTTCCCCATGGCGTCCTCGATCAGTGCTTTCATCGCACCGCAGTTGGAATGCCCGCCGATGACGATCGAATGCACGTTGAGGCCCTTGACGGCGAAGGACAGGGCCGAGTCGATCGAGGCATCCTGGCCTTCGTGGCACACCACGTTGCCGATGTTCCGCAGGGTCAGGAGATCGCCCGGGCCGCTGCTGGTGATCAGGTTGGGGTTCACCCGGGAATCGACGCAGGCAACGAACAACGTGTCCGGGTCCTGGCCGTCCGCCAGGTCCTGGACCAGGGGCTTGACCTGGTCGGCGAAGCGCCGGTGGTACTTGTTGATCCCCGCCAGGAGGGATCCGAGCTGGCTGTGCTGTCCGCCGGCTGCATCGCCGGCTCCATTCCCTGAGGGCCCGGCGGACTGCCATGAGGTCCTGGGCGGAAGCGGGAGTTCCCGGGCTTCCTGCCGCTGCGGGGTCCGGTGTGCCGCGTCCTGGAAGAGGGTGTTTCCGTGTTCTTCAAGGCGGACGGTGTCGCCGGCCGCTTCGTGCTGCTTCTGCCACGCGATCAGGGCTTCGCGGAAGGCGTGGTCTACGTAGTCTGCGTTCAGCTCCACCACAACGGCCGTTCCCGCGGGCACTGAGTGGAGCACGCGGTTCAGCCGCGGCAAGGCGAAGAAGCTGCAGGACCCGGCGATGGTGACCCGCCAGGGGTCCGACGGCGAGACGGGCTGGTGTGCGTGGATTGCCGCCCGGAGCACGCGCCACAGCACGCTGGCCGCGGCCAGCGCCAGCCCGATCATCACGCCTTCGAGGAGGTTCAGGAACACCACACTGAGGAGGGTGACCACATAGATCATGAGGTCGCCCGTGCGCAGGCTGGTGCGGATGTCGGCAACCTTGATGAGGCGGGCACCAATGACCACCAGCAGGCCGGCCAGGACAGACAGTGGGATCAGCTGGATCAGTCCGGCGAAGATGGCTGAGAACGCGAGGACCCAGATACCGTGGAGGACGGCAGAAGCACGGGTGGCGGCGCCGGCCTCGACGTTTGTGGCACTTCGGACAATCACGCCGGTCACCGGCAGGCCGCCCAGGGAACCGGAAACGATATTGGCCGCTCCCTGGCCCACGAGCTCGCGGTTGAGGTTGGTGCGCGCCCCGGTGTGCATCTTGTCGACGGCAACCGCGGAAAGCAGCGATTCGATGCTGGCGATCAGGGCCATGGAGATGACGGCGAAAGCGACGGCACGCCAGTTGCCCTCGGGCAGCTGCGGCAACGCAACGGCGTCGAAAATGGAGCCTTCAAAGGAGATGCGCTGGACCGCCGGGGCGAAAGCAACGGAAAGCGCGGTGCCGGCAGCGACGGCGGCCAGCGGCCCGGGAACGCGGCGGACTGCGGCGGGAAGGTACTTCCAGCCCAGCAGGATGCCCACAACGGTGAGCCCCAGCAGGGCTGCGTGCAGTTCGACATTGGTAATGGCCGCAGGCAGCGCGGCCAGGTTTTCCAGCGCTGAGCCGGCCGGTTCGGCGCCCAGCAGGACCTGGATCTGCTGCAGGATGATGGTGATGCCGATGCCGGCGAGCATCGCCTTCACCACCACGGGCGAGACGGCCAGCGCTGCACGTCCCACGCGGCTGATGCCCAGCAGCAGCTGGACGACGCCGGCTGCAGCGGTGATGGCGCAGGTCACCTGCCAGCCGAACTCCTGGACCAGTCCGGCCACAACGACGGTGAGCCCGGCAGCGGGTCCGCTGACCTGGAGCGGGGATCCGCCCAGGCTGCCGGCAATGATGCCGCCGACGGCGGCTGCGATCAGCCCCGCCATGATGGGCGCCCCGGATGCTGCGGCTATGCCGAGGGAAAGTGGAAGGGCAACAAGGAACACCACCAAGGAGGCCGGGATATCGTTGCCCAGATGCTTGAGGAAGCCGGGCCGCCGGAATCTGCTAGTGCCCCTTCCTTTGGCTGGCGGGCTGTGGACCGCAGTGGGGACGGTGGATGGATCGGGCGCCTGTGCCATGGATTTTCCTTTGCTTGCGGGCAGGATCCATCCAAGCGTAAGCACGGAGTCACGCGGACTGACAGGAAACGTGACGGATATGACAACTCAGTCACATCATTGTCTTAGCTGCGGAACCTTTTCTCGGCCGCGCCCGTTATAAGCCCGCCAGCCGGTAGACGGACACATGGCTGCGGGAGTCGGCTGTGAATTCGCTCCGGTCCCAGTCGGCCCACCGGGATTCCAGCTCGAATCCCGCCAGCCGTGCCATCAGGTCGAGCTCTGCGGGCCAGATATAGCGGTGGGGTGTCCGGTCAATTCGCGCATTACGCCCGGCCTCCAGTTCAGGGCCGAACTGCACGTGGTGGGATGTCACGTGCTGCCGGAGCACGTCATAGGTGTCCACCAGCAAATAGCCTGGCTGGCTCACCTCGACAGTCCCGCCGTGCCCGGGCGGAAGCGACCGCAGTTGGGGCACCCAGAGCTCAATGACAAAGCGTCCGCCAGGTGCGAGGTGAAGTGCGGCGTTGCGGAAACACTGGACCTGCTCGTCCTGGGTCAGGAGGTTGGAGATGGTGTTGAACACCAGGAACACCAGCGAATAGTTGTTCCCGGCCGATGCGTCGATCATGTCACCCTGAACCACCGGAATGCGGCGCTCATCCGCCTTCCCGCGGAGGCCGGCGATCATTGCATGCGACAGTTCGATGCCGGTGACCTGGACCCCTGCCTCGGACAGGGGGATGGCAACCCGACCCGTGCCGATGGCGAATTCGAGGGCAGGACCGGAACCGGCAAGCTGTGACAGGACCTCCACCGTGGGGCCCAGTACCTCCGGGGAGAACATTCCCACTCCGGGCGTATCGTACCGGGCGGCAGCGTCGGCATCCCAAAGTTCTTGTTGGTTGATCACCCCGCCACTATTGCACCTGGCACGCCGGCCCACCAGCGGCAACGCGGCCGGTGTGCAGGGGGACAGCGGCAGTGCCGAGTGACGCGGACTAGCCGGCCATGACCGCCTGGCCGATAAACGGGTCGACCGCCAAGGCGATGAAGAGCAGGGTGAGGTAGCTGATGGAACCGTGGAAGACCTTCATGGCGCGCTTATCCGAGATGTCCTCGCGCTGGGCCCGGTTATAGAGGGAGTGTGATTCGTACAGGAACCAGGCGCCGGCCAGGACAGCCGTGACGGTGTAGACCCAGCCCGCCCCGCCGGCGGGAACCATGAGCAGCGAGCATGCAACCATGGCCCATGCGTAGAGGACCACCTGGACCGAGACCACCTTGGCGCCGGCGATGGCGCCAAGCATGGGGACGTTGGCGTTGCGGTAGTCCTCGCCGTAACGCATGGACAGCGGCCAGTAATGCGGCGGTGTCCATAGGAAGATCACCATAAAGAGGATCACGGCGGGCCATTCCACCGAGTTGGTGACAGCGGCCCAGGCGATCAGGACGGGGAAGCAGCCGGCGGCGCCGCCCCACACGATGTTCTGCGCGGTGCGCCGCTTGAGGATGATTGTGTAGATCACCACGTAGAAGAAGATGGCGCCCAGTCCGAGCCAGGCGGACAGCGGGTTGGCCCCGAACCACAGGATGGCGATGGCGGCCGCGCCGAGGAGCCACGAGAAGACCAAGGCTTCACGGGGAGTGACTTCACCAGTAACCAGCGGCCGGTTCTCGGTGCGGTGCATCAGTTTGTCGATGTCGCGGTCAATGTAGCAGTTGAAGGCTCCGGCGCTGCCTGCGGCGAAAGCACCGCCCACCAGGGTGGCCAGTATCAGCCCGATGGAGGGAAAGCCGCGCTCGGCATAGATCATGGTGGGCAGCGTGCTGACGAGCAGCAGCTCAATCACGCGGGGCTTGGTGAGGGCGAGATACGCCTTTGCTTTACGGGCAATCCCGGCGCTTGCCCGGGATGCGTTCAGCGGCGTATCTGTTGTGCTCACGGTGGCAGTCACCCGTTCTGTTGGCAGTTCTGTCTGGCTGTCCAGCTGTGTCATGCGGCCCTGCCCGTCCGGGCGCCGGCGGAACCATTATCAGGTGATCCGCGCGCCGGGGCCGGGAGTCCCCGGGCGGCCACAAAGGTCTGCAGCCCGGCGCTGGCCTCCGAATATCATACCGTGCCGCTCCCCTCCCAACGGTCCGTCATGCAGCCGCGGCAATCGTCCCGGAATTGGTGCTGGTGATTGCGCGCGCACCGATTCGAGCAGATTAACTCAACCTCACTTCAGGGGGGGTTCAAATAAGGGGAAATTGCGTCCACAACGTGAGATTTGGCCCGCCCGGAGAATGGAATGGAGCTAAGCTGTCAAACAGATCAGCACGCAGCAGGAAGCGGTGGAAAACGCATTCCCGACTGGCCAGTGGCTGAGTGAAAGATCAACGTTTCGATGGTGAACGGCTGGTACACACCGCAGCGGGCGCCACGCGGCGCGCGTTCAAACGGACCCGGTGTGCCGCCTGCCATCAGCACAGAGAGGGGCCCGGTTTTCGTGCCACATTTGGAAGAGCAAGAACTGTCTTGGACCAACCTGGACCAGCGCGCGGTGGACACCATCCGCGTTCTGGCCGCGGATGCGGTGGAGAAGGTGGGCAACGGACACCCCGGAACGGCCATGAGCCTGGCGCCGGCGGCGTACCTTCTCTTCCAGAAGCTGATGCGCCACGATCCCCGCAACCCCGAGTGGCTGGGCCGTGACCGTTTCGTCCTGTCACCCGGCCACACCTCACTCACCCTTTACATCCAGCTGTTCCTTTCCGGTTACGGCCTGGAACTGAAGGACCTTGAGGCGCTGCGTACCTGGGGTTCACTGACCCCGGGCCACCCGGAGTACAAGCACACCGCCGGTGTGGAAATCACCACCGGCCCGCTGGGCCAGGGCCTTGCGTCCTCTGTTGGCTTCGCTTACTCCCAGCGCCGCCAGCGCGGCCTGTTCGATGCCGACGCCGCCCCGGGGACCAGCCCGTTCGACCACACCATCTGGGTGATCGCTTCCGACGGCGACCTGCAGGAAGGCGTCACGTCCGAGGCTTCCTCGCTGGCCGGCCACCAGGAACTGGGCAACCTCGTTGTTGTCTACGACGAGAACCACATCTCCATCGAGGACGACACCGACATCGCCTTCACCGAAGATGTCCTGAAGCGCTACGAGGCCTACGGCTGGCACGTCCAGCGCGTGGACTGGACCAAGACCGGCGAATACAAGGAAGACGTGCAGGAGCTCTACTCCGCGCTCCTGGCCGCCAAGGCTGAAACCTCCAAGCCCTCCATCGTCTCGCTGCGCACCATCATCGGCTACCCGGCCCCCAAGAAGCAGAACACCGGCAAGATCCACGGCTCTGCCCTCGGTGCCGAGGAAGTCGCAGCGCTCAAAGAGGTCCTGGGCTTCGATCCGGCCAAGTCCTTCGACGTGGACCAGGACGTCCTGGCCCACGCCCGCGCCGTGGTGGACCGAGGTGCCGCCGCGCGCAAGGAATGGGAAGAGTCCTTCAACGCCTGGCAGGCAGCCAACCCCGAAGGCGCTGCCCTGCTGCAGCGCATCGAGGCCAAGGAACTTCCCGAAGACCTGGACGCGGCCCTTCCGGTGTTCCCCGCCGGCAAGGACGTCTCCACCCGCGCCGCGTCAGGCAAGGTCCTGAACGCACTGGGCCCGGTCCTGCCCGAATTGTGGGGCGGTTCCGCGGACCTCGCGGAGTCGAACAACACCACCATCGAGGGTTCGCCGTCGTTCGTTCCCGCCTCGAAGCAGACGGACGCCTGGAAGGGCAACCCCTACGGCCGGGTCCTGCACTTCGGCATCCGTGAGCACGCCGCGGCGTCGATCGTGAACGGCATCAGCCTGCACGGCCGCACGCGTGCCTTCTCGGGCACGTTCCTGATCTTCAGTGACTACCAGCGCCCGGCCATCCGCCTTGGCGCCCTGATGGGTGTTCCGTCCCTGTATGTCTGGACGCACGACTCCATCGGCCTGGGCGAAGACGGCCCCACCCACCAGCCGGTGGAACAGCTCGCCTCGCTGCGCGCTATCGTGGGCCTGGACGTGGTCCGCCCCGGTGACGCCAACGAAGTGGCTGTTGCCTGGAAGACGATGCTGGAAAACCACAGCAACCCCGCCGGCATTGTGCTGACCCGCCAGAACATCCCCACCTGGGAGCGCGGCGAGGGCGCAGCCGACGGCGACACGTTCGGTTCCGTGGCCGGCGTCGCCAAGGGCGGTTACGTCCTGGCCGAAGCGGCCAAGGACGGCGCCACCGTCCCGGCCGACGTGATCCTGATCGCCACCGGCTCCGAGGTCCAGCTGGCCGTCCAGGCCCGCGAAGCCCTGCAGGCCGAGGGGATCGCGGCCCGTGTTGTGTCCATGCCGTGCGTTGAATGGTTCAACAAGCAGGACGCCGCCTACCGCGAGTCCGTGCTGCCCGCCGCCGTCAAGGCCCGCGTGTCCGTTGAAGCAGGACTGGCCCTGGGCTGGAAGGAATTCGTCGGTGACGCCGGCCGTTCCGTCAGCCTCGAGCACTACGGCGCTTCCGCCGACTACAAGCGCCTCTTCCAGGAGTTCGGCATCACCGCGGAAGCAGTTGCCGCCGCTGCCAAGGACTCCCTCGCAGGCCTGCAGGCCTAACAACCAATTTCTGAGGAGAAAAACATCATGACTACTCCCACACAGCAGCTCTCCGAAGCCGGAGTTTCCATCTGGCTCGATGACCTTTCCCGCGGACGCCTGGAAACCGGCACCCTGGCCAAGCTCATCGAAGAGAAGAACGTGGTTGGTGTGACCACCAACCCGTCCATCTTCCACGCCGCCATCACCTCCGGCACGGACTACGACGCCACCATCGCCGCCCAGGCAGCAGCCGGGGCCAGCGTCGAGGACACCATCTTCGAAATCACCACCACCGACGTCGCCGATGCCTGCGACCTCTTCGCTCCCGTGGCAGCAGCCACCAAGGGTGTTGACGGCCGCGTGTCCATCGAAGTTGACCCGCGCCTGGCCTGGGACACCGCCGGCACCATCGCCGAAGCCAAGCACCTGTACAAGAAGGTCAACAAGGACAACGTCCACATCAAGATCCCGGCCACGCTTGAGGGCCTTGAGGCGATCACCGCAACCCTGGCCGAGGGCATCAGCGTCAACGTGACACTGATCTTCTCGCTTGAGCGCTACCGCGCCGTCATCAACGCCTTCCAGGCCGGCCTGGAGCAGGCCAAGGAAAACGGCCATGATCTCTCCAAGATCCACTCCGTGGCGTCCTTCTTCGTTTCCCGCGTGGACACCGAGATCGACAAGCGCCTTGATGCCATCGGCACCGATGAAGCCAAGGCCCTCAAGGGCAAGGCCGGCGTGGCCAACGCCCGCCTCGCCTACCAGGTCTACGAAGAACTCTTCTCCACCGAACGCTGGGCCCTGCTGGCCGAAGCCGGCGCACTCCCCCAGCGCCCGCTGTGGGCCTCCACCGGTGTCAAGGACCCGGCCTACCCGGACACCCTCTACGTCACCGAGCTCGTTGCTCCCGGCGTGGTGAACACGATGCCCGAGAAGACGCTGGACGCCACCTTCGACCACGGCGTGGTCACCGGTGACACCGTCATTGGCACCTACGACGAAGCCAACGCAACCCTCGACGCGCTCGAGAAGCTCGGCATCTCCTACAACGACGTCGTCGCAATCCTCGAATCCGAAGGCCTGGACAAGTTCGTGGCCAGCTGGAAGGAACTGCTCGGCGACGTCGAGGGCGCCCTCGCCTCTGCACGGAAGGCCTCCTAACCAACAATGAGCACACTCAGCTACGAAGCCACCGGTGCCGCACAGCAGGCACTCGAACAGCACCTTCCCGCCCTGGTGGAGGAACGGATCGCCACCCGGATTTTCGCGAAGGACCATACCCTGTGGGGTCCCGACGCCGAATCCGAGTCGGCCATCCGCCTCGGCTGGGTTGAGGCGGCCAGCGTCTCGCAGCCGCTGGTGAACGAGATCCTGGAACTGCGTGACGCGCTCCGGGCCGAGGGGGTGACCCGCATTGTGCTTTGCGGCATGGGCGGATCCTCGCTGGCTCCGGAGGTCATCGCCGGCACCGCCGGCGTCGAGCTGACTGTGCTGGACAGCACGGATCCGGACCAGGTCCGTGCTGCCCTGGCGGACCGGCTGGAAGAGACCGCCATAGTGGTCTCCTCCAAGTCCGGTTCCACCGTCGAGACTGATTCCCAGCGGAGGGTCTTCGAGAAGGCGTTCAACGACGCCGGCATCGACGCCGCGAGCCGGATCATCATCGTCACCGATCCGGGCTCCCCGCTGGACAAGGCCTCCCGCGAGGCCGGCTACCGGGCCGTCTTCAACGCCGACCCCAACGTGGGCGGCCGCTTCTCCGCACTGACCGCGTTCGGCCTGGTGCCCTCGGGCCTGGCCGGCGTGGACATCCAGGCCTTCCTGGACGAGGCCGAGGAAGCAGCCGAGGTCCTCAACGAGGATGCTCCTGAGAACATCGGCCTGGCACTGGGGACCGCGCTGGGCGGGACCAGCCCGCTGCGCAACAAGATCGTCATCGCCGAGGACGGTTCGGGCATAGTGGGCTTCGCCGACTGGGCCGAGCAGCTGATCGCCGAGTCCACGGGCAAGCTCGGCACCGGTGTCCTGCCGGTGGTGGCTGGTCCCAACTCGCCGGAGGTGACCACGGGCGCCGATGACGTGCTGGTGGTGCGCCTGGTGGCCGCGGATGCCGACGTCGAACTCGGTGAGAACCAGGTTGCCATCGCCGGCGGGCTCGCCGCGCAGATGATGGTCTGGGAGTTTGCCACGGCCGTGGCCGGGCGCCTGCTGGGGATCAACCCGTTCGACCAGCCGGACGTGGAGGCCGCCAAGGTAGCCGCCCGCGGCCTGCTGGACGCACAGCCGGAGCCCACGCCGGCAGCTTTCGTTGACGGTGCCATCGAGGTTCGTGGCGGCGAGTGGCTCGGCAATGCTTCCACTGCGGAGGGTGCCGTCAAGGCGCTGCTGGAGACGCTCGAGGCGGACAGCTACCTCAGTGTCCAGGCCTACTTTGACCGTCTGGCATTCGCGGAGCTGGAAGGTGTACGCGACGAACTCGCTGCCGTCACTGGACGTCCCGTGACGTTCGGTTGGGGCCCCCGGTTCCTGCACTCCACCGGCCAGTTCCACAAGGGCGGCCCGGCAGTCGGCGTATTCCTGCAGGTCACCGCTGCTTCGGCGGAGGACCTCGCCATCCCGGAACGTCCCTTTACCTTCGGGGAACTGATTGCCGCGCAGGCCGCGGGCGATGCCCAGGTCCTCAGCGAGCACGGGCGCCCCGTGCTTCGCCTGCACCTGACGAACCGGGCAGCCGGTGTGGCACAGTTGCAGGACATCATTGCTGCGCTGTCCGCCAGGTCAGCCTCCGTCACCGAAAGCTAAGGCACAAAGCAACATGCCAGAAACTGAATACGGCAGGTCGCCCGGGACGCGTCCCGGCAAAACGCTGCGTAATCCGCTCCGGGATCCCCGTGACCGCCGTTTGAACCGGATTGCCGGCCCGTCCTCGCTGGTGCTCTTCGGAGTTACCGGTGACCTTGCCCGCAAGAAGCTCATGCCGGCCGTGTATGACCTGGCCAACCGCGGGCTGCTGCCGCCGAGCTTTGCGTTGGTGGGTTTTGGACGGCGGGAGTGGACTGATGAGGATTTCGCCGGCCAGGTGAAGGCCTCCGTCCAGTCCTACGCGCGCACGCCTTTTGATGAGGCGGTGTGGAACCAGCTGTCCGAAGGCATCCGTTTTGTCCAGGGCGAGTTCGACGACGACGGAGCCTTTGAGCGTCTCGGTGAGACCATCAAGGAACTCGACGACGTCCGTGGCACCCGCGGGAACCACGCGTTCTATTTGTCGATCCCGCCGAAGGCGTTCGAGCAGGTCTGCCGGCAGCTGTCCAAGCACGGCCTGGCGCAGGCTGAGGGGGACAAGTGGCGGCGCGTGGTGATCGAGAAGCCGTTCGGGCACGACCTTGAGTCGGCCCGGAAGCTGAACGACATCGTCGAGTCGGTGTTCCCGCAGGATGCGGTGTTCCGGATCGACCATTACCTGGGTAAGGAAACGGTCCAGAATATCCTGGCGCTGCGGTTTGCGAACCAGCTGTTCGAGCCGTTGTGGAACGCGAACTACGTGGACCATGTCCAGATCACCATGGCCGAGGACATCGGCACCGGAGGCCGGGCAGGCTATTACGACGGCGTGGGCGCCGCGAGGGACGTGATCCAGAACCACCTGCTCCAGCTGCTGGCGCTGACGGCGATGGAGGAGCCCATCTCCTTCAACGCCGATGACCTGCGCGCGGAGAAGGAAAAGGTCCTCGCCGCCGTCAAGCTCCCCGATGACCTGTCCACGCACTCGGCGCGGGGGCAGTTCACCGGCGGCTGGCAGGGCGGCGAGCAGGTCCAGGGCTACCTGGAGGAAGAGGGCATCCCTGCCGATTCCACCACCGAAACGTTCGCCGCGATCAGGGTGGACATCCACACCCGCCGCTGGTCCGGGGTGCCGTTCTACCTGCGCGCCGGCAAGCGCCTGGGCCGGCGCGTGACCGAGATCGCGGTGGTGTTCAAGCGCGCACCGAACCTGTTGTTCCGTGACCACGGGGAGGATGACTTCGGCCAGAACGCCGTAGTGATCCGGGTCCAGCCCGATGAGGGTGTGACCATCCGCTTCGGCTCCAAGGTGCCGGGCACGCAGATGGAAGTCCGCGACGTGACCATGGACTTCGGCTACGGCCACTCGTTCACCGAATCCAGCCCCGAGGCCTATGAGCGGCTGATCCTGGACGTGCTCCTGGGCGAGCCGCCCTTGTTCCCGCGGCATGAGGAAGTGGAGCTGTCCTGGAAGATCCTTGACCCGTTCGAGGACTACTGGGCCACCCTGGACGAACAGCCCGAACCCTACGCCCCCGGCTCCTGGGGGCCGGCCAGCGCTGATGAGCTGCTGGCCCGCGACGGACGAACCTGGAGAAGGCCATGATTGTAGACCTGCCGGATACCACCACCTCCAACGTGTCCAAGAAGCTGATGGCGCTGCGCGAGCAGGGCGGCGTGATCGCCCTGGGCCGGGTGCTCACCCTTGTGGTGGTCACCAAGTCCGGCCTTGAGGAAGAAGCCATCGAGGCCGCCAACGATGCCAGCCGGGAACACCCCTGCCGGATCATCGTTCTGGCCGACGCCGGAGCGGACGCCGAGGACCGGCTCGACGCCCAGATCCGGGTGGGCGGTGACGCCGGCGCGTCCGAGGTGATCGTGCTGCGCGGCTACGGCCAGCTCTCCCACGAGTCCGAGTCCCTGGTCGCCGCGCTGCTGCTCCCGGACGCGCCGATCGTGGCCTGGTGGCCGCACGGCGCCCCGGAAAACGCCTGCGAAACCTCCATCGGGCGGATCGCGCACCGCCGGATCACCGACTCCGCCAACGAACCCGACCCGCAGGCGGCACTCGCCCGGATCCACAAAACCTACCGGGCCGGTGATACGGACCTGGCCTGGACCCGCCTGACCAACTGGCGGATCCAGCTCGCGGCGGCCCTGGACGAAGTGGACTCCTCGCCGGTGACCGCGGTCGCCGTCGAGGGTGCTTCGGACTCCCCGTCCACCATCCTCCTCGCGGCGTGGCTCACCCTTGCCCTGGAGGCGCCGGTGACCATCGTGGCGGACCCCGCCGGAACCGGTATCCGCCGGGTCCGGCTCTCCCGCCCCGGCGGCGACGTCCAGCTCTTCCGTCCGGGACTGTCCGTGGCCGAGCTGACCCAGCCCGGCCAGCCCGCCCAGCGGATCTCGCTGCCGCGCCGCAGCCTCCGCGACTGCCTGGCGGAGGAGCTGCGACGCCTGGACCCGGACGAAGTCTTCGGCGAAGTGATTACTATGGGACTGCCACGAACAAATCTAAGGAGCGTCCGACCCAGTGAGCGTTGAGCCAAGAGTAAGCATCCATCCTGATTCGTCGGTGCTAATGGCAGCCATTGCGGCCCGCCTGATTACCAAGCTTGTTGATGTTCAGGACAAGTACGGTGAAGCCACCGTGGTGCTGACCGGCGGCACGGTGGGCATCGGCACGCTGAAGGCTGTTGCTGACTCTCCGGCTGCTCCCGCAGTCAACTGGTCGAAGGTCAATTTCTGGTGGGGAGATGAGCGGTTCGTCGCCTCGGATGACGCTGACCGGAACACCAAACAGGCGTACGACGCGTTGCTCTCGCACATTCCGGTGGACCCTGACCGTGTCCATGAGCCCGGCTCAGCGGACCAGTTCGGCAGCCCGGAGGAGGCAGCGGAGGACTATGCGCGCCGCTTGCGCGAGGCCGCGGCTGAAGAGCACGCGGCCGACATGTCTGATGACCGGCCGGAGGAGCCTTCCGCGCTCCCCCGCCTGGACGTTGTCCTGCTGGGCGTGGGACCGGACGCACACATCGCGTCACTCTTCCCCGAGCAGGGCGGCATCCGGGAGAAAACCCGCACCGTGGTGGGCGTCCGCAATTCGCCCAAACCCCCTCCGCTGCGTGTGTCCCTGACACTGCCGGCCATCAATACCGCTGCCGAAGTATGGATGGTGGTGGCCGGTGAGGACAAGGCCGGCGCTGTGGGGCTGGCCCTGGCCGGCGCCAATCCCGTCCAGGTTCCCGCTGCCGGTCCGCGTGGCACATCACGAACCCTGTGGCTGATCGACGAAAACGCCGCCTCACGCGTCCCGCATCAGCTCGTCCGGAAGGACGCTGCGGGCGCGTAGCTTTTCCAGCGCTCCAGCCAGGAGGTCTTCGGCGTCCTGGCTGGAGCGCCGCTCTTTAACGTATTCCAGGTGGCTCTTGTAGCCGTCCTCCAGGATGTCCGTATCAGCAAGAGCCACGCCGTCCCGGGCTGCAGCCGTCCCGCAGTGCCGGCAGTCCCACACGGCCGGGATCTGGTCCTCGGGGAGTTTGAGGAAGACGAGCTGCGTTTCGTGTCCTTTGGCGCACAGGTACGAGATCCGGATGCGGGGAAGGTCGTTCCCGTGGGCTCCGGTCTCCAGGCTGGTCCCTGTTCCCGCCGTTGCGCCCGCCCGGGTGCCCCGGAAACCTGATGTTGGATGAATCATCGAGACTCCTGCCTGTGTTAAACAGAACTGTGGCTGCCGGAGAACCGACAGCCACAGTTTAGTTCGCGGACCGGCGCCGCGGCAGTGCCCGCGCCGAACCTTTTAGGCGGGAATCAGGAGTCGCCGCTGCCGGTGAAGCGCATGATCAGTCCCAGGGCGATGATCACGATGCCCCACGTGACGCCGAGGATGATGGTGAACCGGTTCAGGTTGCGCTCTGCCACGCCTGACGAGCTCAAACCAGAGCTCATGCCGCCACCGAACATGTCGGACAGTCCGCCGCCCCGTCCCTTGTGGAGGAGGATCAGCAACGTCAGCAGGAGGCTGGTGATGCCAAGGAGGATCTGCAGAATGACATGAAGAACGTCCACGACGGCCTTTCAGAAAGTTGGAATGACGGGAGTGTGCGCGCCGGGACGGACTAGTCCGTCACCAGGTGACTCTCGAACCTGACAATATTAGCAAACTCGGCCGGATCGAGGCTCGCACCACCCACCAGCAGGCCGTCCACGTCGCGTTCCTTCAGGATGGCGGCGGCGTTGTTGGCCTTGACCGAACCGCCGTACAGCAGACGCGTCTTGGCAGCAGTTGCGGCATCGAACAGGGACTCAAGCTCGGCGCGGATGGCGGAGCACATTTCCTGTGCATCTGCCGGCCCGGCAACTTCGCCCGTTCCGATGGCCCAGACGGGCTCGTAGGCCACCACAAGCTCGGCGGCCTGCTCGGGGCTCAGCCCGGCGACGCCGGCGCGGAGCTGGGCAAGGGTGTGCTCGACGTGCGTGCCTGCCTGTCGGATCTCCAGGCCTTCGCCCACGCAGAGCACGGGAACGAGGCTGTGCTTGAAGGCAGCCTTGACCTTGGCATTGAGGACGTCGTCAGATTCTTTGTGGATGGTCCGCCGCTCACTGTGGCCCACCAGGACGTACTTGCAGCCCAGCTTGTTCAGGAACTGGCCGGAGATGTCGCCGGTGTAGGCACCGGAGTCGAACTGGGAAAGGTCCTGGCCGCCGTAGGCGACATCCAGGTCGTCGCCCTGGACCAGGGTCTGCACGCCGCGGAGATCGGTGAACGGGGGGAAGACGGCAACCTCCACCCGGCTGTAATCGTGCTTGGCATCCGAAAGGGTCCAGGCAAGCTTCTGCAGGAGGGTGATGCCCTGGACGTGGTCCATGTTCATTTTCCAGTTGCCCGCGATGAAGGGCTTGCGGTCAAAAGCGCCGTTCGTTGACGATGTCACGTGTTCTCCAAAAAAGTCAGAATAAGTGTGCGGCCGGCAGGCTGCCGCGGGGGCAACCTGCCGGCCGGAGGACGAAAGAGCAGTGACGCTCTACCGATCCAGGACGCTGAGCCCCGGGAGTTCCTTGCCTTCGAGGTATTCCAGGCTGGCGCCGCCCCCGGTGGAAATGTGGCCGAACTGGTCATCGGCGAACCCGAGGGTGCGGACTGCGGCGGCTGAGTCGCCACCGCCCACAACCGTGAACGCTCCGGTTTCGGTGAGGGCCTGCGCGATGGCGCGGGTACCGGCGGAGAACGCCTCGAATTCGAAGACACCCATGGGGCCGTTCCAGAAGACGGTCTTGGCACCCTTGATCCGGTCGGCGAAAGCGGCTGCCGAGTCGGGTCCGATGTCCAGGCCGATGCCCTGCTCGCCGAAGCTGCTGCCCTCGATGGCGTTGGCGGCAACGGTCTCGTGGGCGGCGTTGGCAGCGAACTTCTCTGCCACCACCACGTCCGTGGGCACCACAAATTCGGTGCCGGCATCCGCTGCCCGCTTCAGGTAGTCCTGGACCACCGGGATCTGGTCTTCTTCGAGGAGGCTGGAGCCAACCTTGTGCCCGGCCGCGGCAAGGAACGTGAACAGCATGCCGCCGCCCACCAGGATGGTGTCTGCCTTGCCGAGCAGGTTGTCGATGACAGCCAGCTTGTCCGAGACCTTGGACCCGCCGAGCACCACCACGTAGGGGCGCTGGGTGTCCGCGGTGAGCTTGCGCAGAACCTCCACCTCGGTGTGCACGAGGTCACCGAGGTAGGACGGCAGCCGGGTGGCGACATCGTAGACGCTGGCGTGCTTGCGGTGCACGGCCCCGAAGGCGTCGTCCACGTAGGCGCCGTTATCGCCCGTCAGGGCCACCAGCTCGTCAGCGAAGGCGCCGCGCTCGGCGTCGTCCTTGCTGGTTTCGCGGGCATCGAAGCGCACGTTCTCCAGGACCAGCACTTCACCGTCCTGGAGGGAGGCGGCAGCTTCCTTGGCGGAGCTGCCCACGGTATCCCCGGCCAGCGTGACCTTGAAGCCGGCCAGTTCGGCCAGGCGGAAGGCCGCAGGCTTGAGGGAGTACTTTTCCTCCGGGGCGCCCTTGGGGCGGCCGAGGTGGGCTGTTACCAGCACGCGGGCACCGGCGTCCGTGAGCTTTCGCAGGACTGGCAGTGAGGCCTTGATCCGGCCGTCGTCAGTCACTGTAGAGCCGTCGAGCGGCACATTCAGGTCACTTCGAACCAGAATGTACCGCCCGCGGACACCTTCAGCGATCAGTTCGTTGAGGGTGTGAGATGTCATGTGTCTAACCCTAGCCCAGCTTGGACGCGACAAGCTCCGTAAGGTCAACGAGCCGGTTGGAGTAGCCCCATTCGTTGTCGTACCAGGAAACAACCTTGACCTGGTTGCCGATCACCTTGGTGAGGCCGGAGTCGAAGATGGACGAGGCGGGGTCGCCGACAATGTCGGAGGAGACGATGGGCTCGTCCGTGTAGGTCAGGAAGCCCTGCAGTTCCTCGGATTCAGCGGCACGCTTGAGGGCGGCGTTGACTTCCTCCACGGTGGTCTCGCGGGAGACGGTGACGGTGAGGTCGGTGGCGGAGCCGGTGGGGACGGGAACGCGGATGGCGTAGCCGTCCAGCTTGCCCTTGAGCTCGGGGAGGACCAGGCCGATGGCCTTGGCTGCACCGGTGGACGTGGGCACCATGTTGACGGCTGCGGCGCGTGCACGGCGCAGGTCCTTGTGCGGGCCGTCCTGCAGGTTCTGGTCTGCGGTGTAGGCGTGGACGGTGGTCATCAGGCCACGCTCGATGCCGAACTCGTCGTTGACCACCTTGGCCAGCGGGCCTAGGCAGTTGGTGGTGCAGGACGCGTTGGAGATGATGTGGTGCGTCGCGTTGTCGTACAGGTTGTGGTTGACACCCATCACGATGGTGATGTCCTCATCCGATGCCGGGGCGGAGATCAGGACCTTCTTGGCGCCGGCGTCGATGTGCTTCTGCGCATCGGCGGCCTTGGTGAAGAAGCCGGTGGATTCGATCACGATGTCCACGCCCAGCTCGCCCCACGGGAGGTTGGCGGGATCGCGCTCTGCCAGGACCTTGACGACGTTGCCGTTGACGACGATGTTGCCGTCCTTGACCTCGATGGTTTCCTTCAGGCGGCCGCCCACGGAGTCGTACTTGAACAGGTGGGCGAGGGCCTCGGGGCTGGTGAGGTCGTTGACTGCAACGATCTCCAGGTCCGCGCCCTGTGCCAGGGCTGCGCGGAAGTAGTTGCGGCCAATACGGCCAAAGCCGTTGATACCAATACGGGTCGTCACTTTTTCAGTCTCCTTGGTGCTTTGAGAAGCACAACTAGTTGAGCGGGCGTTCAAGCCAACTAACAGATCCCGCACGCCATTGGGCAGAGATGATTTACAGACGGAGGGCGACCAGCCTCATTGCTGAAGGCTAACCGCCTTCCGTGACCTATCTTACGTTTAACTGGGTCCGCCCCCGCAAGTGCGGGGGCGGACGGTCCACATTGCGGTTGGTTTAAGTCCGAATGTGAAGTTTGTTACAGGCGCGTGTAGCGCTGATCACTACGGGAGGGTGATGAGTCCCGTGGCGTTGGTGCGTGCAGCCTCGAAGCGCTTGGCGACGTCGGCCCAGTTCACGATGTTCCAGAACGCCTTGACGTAGTCGGCCTTGACGTTGACGTAGTCCAGGTAGAAGGCGTGCTCCCACATGTCCAGCATCAGCAGCGGGATGGTGCCCAGTGCCGTGTTGCCCTGCTGGTCGTACAGCTGCTCGATGACCAGGTTTCCACCGATGGGCTCGTAGGCCAGGAAGCCCCAGCCGGAACCCTGCAGGCCGAGGGCGGCCGCGGAGAACTGGGCACGGAATGCGTCGAAGGAACCGAAAGCGTCATCGATGGCCGCAGCGAGCTCGCCTTCGGGCTTGTCGCCGCCGTCCGGGGAGAGGTTGTTCCAGAAGACGGAGTGGTTGACGTGTCCGCCGGTGTGGAACGCGAGGTCCTTCGAGAGCCGGTTGATGTTCGCGAAGTCGCCCTTCTCGCGGGCTTCGGCCAGCTGGGCCAGGGCGTTGTTGGCGCCGGCCACGTAAGCGGCGTGGTGCTTGCTGTGGTGCAGCTCCATGATCCGCGCAGAAATGTGCGGCTCCAGGGCGGCGTAGTCGTAGCTGAGTTCAGGCAGTACGTACTCGGTCACAAAATCCTCCATCATCGTGGACACTCGGTCCGGTTGGTACATCTCGGATTGTGCATCCGGGCATCTGGCACCCGGAATCTTTTTGATTCTATGGGCCTGTTACTCGTCCAGCATTTCAGGCGTCACATTGGCGTCCGTTCCGGGGATGCCCAGGTCAAGGGCACGTTTGTCCGCCATGGCAAGCAGCCGGCGGATCCTGCCCGCGATGGCGTCCTTGGTCATCACCGGATCCGCCAAGCGGCCCAGTTCGTCGAGGCTGGCCTGCTTATGGGCGACCCGCAGTTCGCCGGCGTACTTCAGGTGCTCGGGGACGTCGTCGCCGAGGATTTCCAGCGCCCTGTCCACGCGCGCGCCGGCGGCCACGGCAGCCTGGGCTGAGCGGCGCAGGTTGGCGTCGTCGAAGTTGGCGAGCCGGTTGGCCGTTGCGCGGACTTCCTTGCGCATCCGGCGTTCCTCCCACACCATCAGGGCGTCGTGGGCGCCCATGCGGGTAAGGAGGGCTGCGATGGTGTCACCGTCCCGGATGACCACGCGGTCCACTCCCCTGACTTCGCGTGCCTTCGCCTGGATGTCCAGCCGGCGGGCCGCGCCCACCAGTGCCAGCGCCGACTCCGGGCCGGGGCAGGTCACCTCCAGCGAAGAGGACCGCCCGGGCTCCGTGAGCGAGCCGTGGGCCAGGAACGCGCCGCGCCACACCGCTTCCGCATCGGCTGCGGAGCCGTTGACGACGGCGGAGGGCAGCCCCCGAACCGGGCGGCCGCGGCCGTCAAGAAGGCCTGTCTGGCGGGCCAGCGCCTCGCCGTCGCGCACAACACGGACCACGTAGCGGCTGGCGCGCCGCAGACCCCCGGCTGAGACAACGATGATTTCGCTTTGGTGTCCGTAGACTTCGGCGATGGCCGCGCGAAGGCGGCGGGCTGTGGAGGCCAGGTCCACTTCGGCTTCGATCACGATCCGGCCGGAGATGATGTGGAGTCCGCCGGCGAAGCGCAGCATGGCTGAGACTTCCGCCTTCCGGACTGATGACTTTTTGATGTCCAGACGGGAAAGTTCTTCCTTGACTGATGCTGTCAGTGCCATGGCACCTTCCTAACTGTTCCCGAAAATGTCGTGGTACGCCGTTGCCAGACGGAGGGGGTCATGGACGGGTCGGCGGCCCGACGCCCCTACTTTACCCAAGACCACCTCGGCTCCGATCATCGCGGCGGCCTTCTCGAACTCCGGCAGGTCGGGAACCGAGGCGGGGTCGGCCAGGACAACATCAATGCTGAAATCGGGAGCGTAGCGCCGCAGGACGTGGAGGTGGTCGGCGGCCGTCATGCCGGAGGTTTCCTTAGTGTCCGTGGCCAGGTTCATGGTCAGGAGGCGTTTGGCCGGGGTGTGGCACAGCGCCTGGCGCATCTCGGGGAGCAGCAGGTGCGGCAGGACCGACGTGTACCAGGAGCCGGGGCCAAGGATCACCCAGTCCGCCAGTTCGATGGCCGAAAGTGCTTCAACGCAGGCGGGGGCCGCTTCGGGCAGCAGCCGCACCGCTTCCAGGGACCCGGCAACGGCGCAGCGCGCCTGGCCGTGGATCGTCTGGAGCTGCGAGGTGCCGTCCGCCGCGGTGACCCGGACGTCGCCTTCGATGGTCAACGGCTCGGTGGACATGGGCAGGACCTGGCCGCGGGCACCGAGCAGCGCCCCCGCCCACCGCAGCCCCGCAACTGCGTCGCCGAGCAGTTCCCACAGGGTGACAATCAGCAGGTTGCCGGTTGCGTGGTCGTCCAGGGAGCCGCCCGGTCCCTTGCCGGGACGGAATCGGTGCTGCATCACGTCCCGCCACGTGCGGCCCCAGTCCGTGTCGTCACACAGGGCGGACAAGGCCATGCGCAGATCCCCGGGCGGGAGGACGCCGTACTCGTCGCGCAGACGCCCGGAAGATCCGCCGTCGTCCGCTACCGTGACGATGGCGGTCAGCTCGCTGGTGAGCAGGCGCAGCGCCGAGAGGGAGGCAGACAGCCCGTGCCCGCCGCCGAGTGCAACAACATTGCGCCCTTTGTCCTGCTGGTTGGCCGCCGTTCCGGCAGGCGGAACCAGCGGCAGGGCCCCGGTGAACAGCGACATTACTCCCGGCCCAGGTCCCGGTGCGTGGTGGTCACGGTGACGCGCGGGAACTGGGCCAGCTTCTTGGACAGTTCGACCGCGACAGCCACCGAGCGGTGTTTGCCGCCGGTGCAGCCCACGGCGATGGTGGCGTAATGCTTGTTCTCGCGGCGGTAGCCGTCCAGGACCGGTTCCAGCGCCATCACGTAGCGGTCGACAAAGTTCTTGACACCTTCGGCTTCGAGGACGTAGTCGCTGACGTCCTTGTCCAGGCCGGTGTGCGGGCGGAGCTGGGGCACCCAGTGCGGGTTGGGAATGAACCTGACGTCCGCCACATAGTTGGCGTCGACGGGCAGCCCGTACTTGAAGCCGAAGCTCATGATGTTCAGCCGCAGGGCCACGGGGCCGGTCTCGCTGAAGAGCTCGGTGATGGCGGTGGCCAGGCCGTGGACGTTGTAGCCCGACGTGTCCAGCACGACGTCGGAGCTGTCGCGGAGTTCCTGCAGCAGCTCCCGTTCGGCAGCGATGCCGTCGAGGATCCGGCCGCCGCCCTGGAGCGGATGGGGCCGGCGGCCCTGCTCGAAGCGGCGGACCAGCACGTTGTCGCTGGCGTCGAGGAACAGGACGCGGAAGGTGACCCCGCTGGCCGCCAGTGCTCCCAGCGCCGCGCGGATGTCTGCGAAAAGACCCTTGCTGCGGACGTCGATGACCACGGCCAGCCGCGGGATGGACTGCGGGGCGTGCGAGACGAGTTCGGCGAGCGTGCCCAGCATCTGGGGCGGCAGGTTTTCCACGACATACCAGCCGTGGTCCTCCAGCGCGTCAGCAGCCGTGCTCCGCCCCGCTCCGGACATCCCGGTGACCACCAGCAGTTCCGCTTCGAGCGGCTTGACGGGCTGCATCCCGTCTTCGCCTGCTCCGGATTCCGCCGTTGTGTCTGCCATTAAGTCCGCCCCGTTTCTTCAGTTGCCTGGTGGGGACGGCCCGCGTTGTCCCGCACCCCTCCCCAACCCTAGCTAAGAATCGGTGGAGTCCGCCAAGTTTCCGCAGACGCGGCCGGATTTTGGTTGATCCTCTTGAGTTTTGCGCATTCCGGCGTGCCGGTGTCCTCCGTCAGCCTTCGAGGACTTCACCGGTGGTCATGTTGATGGCCGGCACCGGCGACGCTTCCGGTCCGCTCCCCGAGAAGTGGTTCACGATGGCGCTGGCCAGGGCAGGACCGATGCCCTTCGCTTCCGACAGTTCGGCCGCCGACGCTGCCTTGACGCCTTTGACCGAGCCGAAGTGCGCGAGGAGGGCCTTGCGTTTGGAGGCGCCCAGTCCCGGCACGCCGTCCAGCGCGGAAACCGTCATGGCCTTTCCACGCTTTTGCCGGTGGAAGGAAATGGCGAACCGGTGGGCCTCGTCGCGGATCCGCTGCAGCAGGTACAACCCCTGGGACGTCCGGGGCAGGATCACCGGAAAGTCGCTGTCCGGCAGCCAGACTTCCTCCAGCCGTTTGGCCAGGCCCACCACGTACACGTCATCAATGCCGAGGTCTTCGAGTGCGCGTGCCGCTGCATTGACCTGGGGCTTGCCGCCGTCCACCACCACGAGGTTGGGCGGATAGGCGAACTTGGCCCGGGGCGCCGGCGTGGTGGTGTCCAGCAGGGCGCTGTCCTCCCGCACGGCTGCCAGGCCTGGTTCTGCCTTGGCCCGTTCTGTCTGGCCGGATTCTGCCTGGACCAGGTCCGCCCCTGCAGCGTCTGCCTCGTCAGTTGCCTCGCCCGCGTTGAGGACCGATTCGTCCACCTGCGCCGACTTGTCCTTCAGGTAGTGCCGGAACCGCCGGGTCAGGACGTCATGCATGGCTGCGGTGTCATCGGACGCCGCGGCCCCGGTGATGGAAAACTTCCGGTAGTCGGACTTCTTGGGCAGCCCGTCCTCCACCACCACCATGGAGGCCACCACGTTGGTGCCCTGCACGTGCGAAACGTCAAAGCATTCGATGCGCAGCAGCGGCACGGGCAGGTCCAGGGCCTCCTGGAGTTCCTGCAGCGCCTGGGACCTGACGGTGAGGTCACCGGCGCGGCGGGTCTTGTGGAGCTTGAGGGCATGTTCGGCGTTTTCACGGACAGTGGACATCAGCGCGGCTTTGTCCCCGCGTTGCGGCACCCGGATGTCCACCTTGGCGCCGCGCATTCCGCTGAGCCATACCGTGAGCTCCGCCTCATTGCTGGGCGCTACTGGCACCAGCACTTCCCGTGGCAGCCTCCCATGGCTCTGGTCCTCATCGCCGTACACCTGCTGCAGGAGGTGCTCCACCAGGTCAGGAGTGGTGGAATCCTCCACCTTCTCCACCACCCAGCCACGCTGGCCGCGGATCCGGCCGCCCCGGACATGGAATACCTGGACGGCAGCTTCCAGTTCGTCCTCGTGGAGGGCAAAGACATCGGCGTCGGTGTCTTCGGCGAGGACCACCGCGTTGCGTTCGAAGACCTTGCGAAGTGCGGTGATGTCATCACGCAGCCGTGCCGCCCGCTCGTAGTTCAGCTCGGACACGGCTTCGGCCATCTGCTTTTCCAGTTTGCTGATAAAGCGTTTGGCTTCGCCGCCCATAAAGGCGCAGAAATCCTCCGCGAGGGCCCGGTGGTCATCGGGCGAAATCCTGCTGACGCAGGGCGCGGCGCACTTGTCGATGTAGCCCAGCAGGCAGGGCCGGCCGCTGGCCTCGGCGCGCTTGAACACGCCGGCACTGCAGCTGCGGACCGGAAAGACGCGGAGGAGGGTGTCCATGGTTTCCCGGATGGCCCCCGCGGTGTACGGGCCGAAGTAGCGCGTGCCCTTTTTCTTATCTCCGCGCATCACCTGCACCCGCGGATACTTTTCGCCCATAGTCACGGCAAGGTAGGGGTAGGTCTTGTCGTCCCGGAAGACAACGTTGAACCGGGGCTTGAATTCCTTGATCCACGTATATTCGAGCTGCAGCGACTCCAGCTCGCTGCCCACCACTGTCCACTCCACGCTGCTCGCCGCATGGACCATGGCATAGGTCTTGGGCAGGAGCCCGGCGGGGTTGGCGAAGTACGAGTTCAACCGGGACCGGAGGCTTTTGGCCTTGCCCACGTAGATGACCCGTCCGTTCGGGTCACGGAACCGGTACACCCCCGGATTGGTCGGGATTTCGCCCGTCTGGGGCCGGTAACTTGCTGGATTTGCCACCTATCCAGTCTACTGAGGCGCACAGGGTGCAATGGTCCTCAGGGACGGGAGGATCTGCGGGCCAGCACCTCCGGAGGCCCGCTACTCGGCGATTTTGCTTTGGTTGTAGCTGCCGGAGCGTTCCTGGCCGCTGAGTTCGGCGATGGCGTCCATGATGCGGTCCGTGACTTCCCTCCGGGCAGGAAGCGAATGGTCCGGTCCGGTCTTGTCGAAGTACAGGGGCTCCCCCACCTTCATGGTGAAGTGCTGCGGCCTGACCCCCTTCTCACCGGCGCGCTGCAAGTTTTCAGTCCCGATCAGGCCTACCGGGATCACAGGGGCTCCGGTGGTCAGTGCCAGCCAGCCCACGCCGGTGCGGCCGCGGTAAAGGATGCCGTCCCGGGATCGGGTGCCTTCGGGGTAGATTCCGATTCCCCGGCCGGACTCGAGGATGTCCATCAGGGTTTTGAGCGCCTGGACGCTGGCGGCCTGTTCACCGCGCTCCACCGGGATTGAACCCACGGATTCGAAGAAGGCCTTCATGACCTTGCCTTTGACGCCGCCGGTGGTGAAGTACTCGGCTTTGGCGAAGAATGCCACGGGACGGGGCATCAGCGCCTGGACGATGACGCTGTCAAAGAACGACAGGTGGTTGGGTGCCACGATGAAGGGCCCGTCGGCGGGCACGTTCTCGATGCCGACGACGGTGGGCCGGCAGGTGCCGGCAATCAGGCTCCGCGTGGTCCAGCGGACTGCTTCAAACATTTCCATCGTTGGTCACCTCGCTCATGGCGGCCGCGTGGACGGACTCAAGACGGTCGATGGTGGTCACCAGCTCGTCCGCGGTGGCCACCACTGCAACGGCTCCGGCATTTTCCAGTTCGTTGTCCGGGGCAAAACCCCAGGCCACGCCGATGCAGTCCAGGCCGTTGGCAACGGCACCCGCAACATCCTGTGCCCGGTCCCCCACCATCAAGGCATGCTGCGTGCCAAGGTCCTTCAGCGCGGCGGCGATGATCCCGGTCTTGCCGACCGGAACCCCGTCAACTGCGGACTCGTCGTCCGCTGAGCCGTGGATGGCCTGGAAAAGTCCATCGATTCCGTGGTGCTCCAAGACCGTTCGGGCCAGGCCCTGGGGTTTCTGTGTGGCAACGGCCACCGGCCGGCCCGCCGCCGCAAATGACTCGAGGACTTCGCGGATACCCGGGTACAGGCGGCTCTGGCCGATACCGGTGGCCACGTAGTACTCGCGGTAGCGGCGGATCACTTCGTCGAGCAGATCCGCCGGGACCTTGGCCACGTTCAGCAGCGAGTCGCTCAGCTTCGGGCCGATCATCGCTTCGAGCAGGTCCTGGCCGGGAACCGGAAGCCCCAGCGCCTGAAGGGCTGAAGCAATTCCATCGGTTATTCCGCCGGCCGGATCGACAAGAGTGCCGTCCAGGTCAAAGATCACGGGCACTGTTGTTTGAGTCACCGGGTTAGTTTCTCATGACAGCACTGATGCCTGAAACTCGCATTCCCGACACGGAATATTTCCGCTGCCAGGGTGGCTGCCTACGGCAGGATCTCTGCGAGGAAGGCCGCCGTGTGGCTGGTGGTTGACTTTGAGATCTGCTCCGGCGTGCCGGCTGCAACAATCTGGCCGCCGCCCGAACCGCCGTCCGGCCCGAGATCCACAATCCAGTCGGCACTCTTGATGACATCCAGGTTGTGCTCGATGGTGATCACGGTGTTGCCCTTGTCCACCAGGCCCTGCAGCACCATCAGCAGCTTGCGGATGTCCTCGAAGTGCAGGCCCGTGGTGGGCTCATCCAGGACGTAGACGCTGCGGCCGTTGGACCGCTTTTGCAGTTCGGCGGCCAGTTTGACGCGCTGGGCCTCGCCGCCGGACAACGTGGTGGCGGGCTGGCCCAGCCGGACATACCCAAGTCCCACGTCCACGAGGGTGTTCAGGTGGCGGGCGATCGGAGAGAACGCCGCAAAGAACTCGGCGCCCTCCTCGATGGGCATGTTCAGGACATCCGCGATGGTTTTGCCCTTGTAGTGGACTTCCAGCGTTTCGCGGTTGTAGCGCGCTCCGTGGCACACCTCGCAGGGCACGTAAACGTCCGGCAGGAAGTTCATTTCGATCTTCAGCGTGCCGTCACCGGAACATGCCTCGCACCGCCCGCCCTTGACGTTAAAGGAGAAGCGTCCGGGAAGGTATCCGCGGACCTTCGCTTCGGTGGTTTCCGCGAAGAGCTTGCGGATGTTGTCAAAGACGCCGGTGTAGGTGGCCGGGTTTGAGCGCGGAGTACGGCCGATGGGGCTCTGGTCAACGTGCACCACCTTGTCCAGGTGTTCCAGGCCCTGGACCGTTTTGTGCCGGCCGGCAACCTGCTTGGCGCCATTGAGCTTGTTGGCCAGCACCTTGTAGAGGATTTCGTTGACCAGGGTGGACTTCCCTGACCCGCTGACGCCGGTGACGGCGGTGAAGAGACCGAGCGGGAAGGCGGCGTCGACGTTCACGAGGTTGTTTTCCCGGGCGCCGATGACCTTCAGTTCACGTTTCTTGTCGTATTTCCGGCGTTTCTTGGGGACCTCGATCTTCTTGCGTCCGGACAGGTAATCCCCGGTCAGTGAAGCGGTGTTCTCGAGCAGCTCTTTGTAGGACCCGGAGTGGACCACCTGGCCGCCGTGTTCGCCGGCGCCTGGTCCGATGTCCACCACCCAGTCGGCCACGTGGATGGTGTCTTCGTCGTGTTCCACCACAATGAGTGTGTTGCCCATATCGCGCAGCCTGGTCAGGGTGTCGATCAGGCGGCGGTTGTCCCGCTGGTGCAGTCCGATGGACGGTTCATCCAGCACGTACAGGACACCTACCAGCCCGGAACCGATCTGGGTGGCCAGCCGGATACGCTGTGCTTCGCCGCCGGACAGCGTGGCGGACGGCCGCTCGAGGTTCAGGTATTCCAGCCCGACGTCCAGGAGGAAGGTCAGCCGCGCCTGGATCTCCTTCAGCACCTGGTGCGCGATCTGCGCTTCGCGGCCCGTGAGCACCAGGTTGTTCAGGAAGTCGGCACAGTCCCGCATGGGGAGGGCGGCGACGTCGGCAATTGACTTCCCGTTGATGAGCACCGACAGGGAGGCCGGGTTGAGGCGGGCGCCGTTGCAGGCAGGGCAGGGGATCTGCCGCATGTACTCTTCGTAGCGGTCGCGGGCCCACTCGGAGTCCGTCTCGCCGTGCTTGCGGTGGACGTATTGGATGGCACCTTCGAAGCCGGTGCTGTATTTCCGTTCGCGGCCGAACCGGTTCTTGTACTGCACCACCACTTTGTGGTCCTTGCCGTGCAGCACTGTCTGCCGGACATCACTGCCCAGCTTTTCCCACGGCGTATCCATGGAGAACCCGAGTTCCTTCGCCAGGCCTTCGAGGAGCCGGTTCCAGTATTCGGTGGTGGCCGTGCCCAGGGACCAGGGAGCGATGGCGCCCTCCGACAGCGAAAGCTCGGGGTTGGGGACGATCAGTTCCTCATCCACCTCAAGCTTGGTGCCAATGCCGCTGCAGGCCGCGCAGGCGCCGAAGGGGTTGTTGAAGGAAAAGGACCTGGGCTCGATTTCGTCGATGGCCAACGGATGTTCGTTGGGGCACGCCAGGTTCTCGGAGAAGGCCCGGAGCCGGTGGGGATCGTCGGCTTCCAGGTCCACGAATTCGGCGAGGACCCTGCCCTCGGCCAGGCCCAGGGCTGTTTCGATGGAGTCGGTGAGCCGCTGGCTGATACCCTCCTTGACCACCAGCCGGTCCACCACCACCTCGATGGTGTGCTTGAACTGCTTTCCCAGCTTGGGTGGATCGTTGAGCTGGACCAGGTTGCCGTCCACCCGGGCACGGGAGTAGCCCTTGGCGGTGAGTTCCTTGAAGAGGTCAACAAACTCCCCCTTCCGGCCGCGCACCACGGGGGCCAGGACCTGGAAACGGGTGCCCTCGTCCAGTTCCAGCAACTGGTCCACAATCTGCTGCGGCGTCTGCTTGGCTACCGGCTCACCGCAGACAGGGCAGTGCGGCCGGCCTACGCGGGCCCACAGCAGGCGCATGTAGTCGTAGATCTCGGTGATGGTTCCCACTGTGGAGCGGGGGTTCTTGCTGGTGGACTTCTGGTCGATGGAGACGGCCGGGGAGAGTCCCTCGATGAAGTCGACATCCGGCTTGTCCACCTGCCCCAGGAACTGGCGGGCGTACGCGGAGAGCGATTCCACGTAGCGGCGCTGGCCTTCGGCGAAGATGGTGTCGAAGGCGAGGGATGATTTGCCGGAGCCGGACAGCCCGGTGAAGACGATCATGGCGTCGCGCGGCAGGTCCAGGTCAACGTTGCGCAGGTTGTGCTCCCGCGCCCCCTTCACCACAAGGCGGGACAGGTCCGGACGCTTGGGCGCTGCGGATGGGGCGAGCGAAACTTCAACGGATTGGAGGTCAGATTCTTCAGCTACGGCTTTAGGCACCCACTAATGCTAATCGAAAACTTCTTCGAACACCCACGCGGTGATCCTCACGTGCCGTCGTAGGCTGCAGCGAGCAGCTGCACGGCTTCCGCAAAGGAGGCGCCTTGGGCTTTCGCGGCTGCAGCATACGTGGCAGCCGCGGCCGACAGGCCGCCGAGCCGTTCGTCCCTGGCGCACACAACGGTGCCGTTCCTCCCCCGGGTGGCCACGACGCCGGCCGCCTCCAGTTCCTTATACGCCCTCGCCACCGTATGGGGTGCCACATCGAGCTGCTCCGCCAGCGCCCTGACCGCAGGCAGCCGGGTTCCGGGCGGCAGCTTCCCGCCGTCGGCCAGATGGATCACCTGGAGCCGCAGCTGCTCGAACAGCGGCACCGAACTGGCTGCATTCGGCTTCCACGTCCCCGGGAAGCCCGCGGCTGTCAAAGTCCGGCCTCGAGCGCGCTGCTGCGTCCCGCCTGCAGGGCGAACTGTGCGTTGTAGAGGCGTGTGTAGTAGCTGTTCGCAACGAGCAGCTCCTGGTGGGTGCCTTGCTCGACGATCCGTCCGTGGTCCATGACCAGAATTAGATCAGCGTCCCGCACTGTGGACAAACGGTGGGCTATCACGAAGCTGGTGCGGCCACGGCGCAGCCGGTTCATCGCCTGGCGGATCAGCAACTCCGTCCGGGAGTCCACCGAACTTGTTGCCTCATCGAGGATTTGGATGGAACGGCCCGCCAGCTGTGCCCGGGCGATGGTGATCAGCTGCCGCTGGCCCTGGCTGAGCCCGTCACCGCCGTTTTCCAGGACGGTGTCATACCCCTGAGGCAGCGACCTGACGAAGCGGTCCACATAGCTGGCCTCGGCGGCGGCCAGGATGTCCGCCTCCGTAGCCCCAGGCCTGCCGTAGGCGAGGTTTTCCCGGATGGTCCCGGCAAAGAGCCACGCATCCTGGAGTACCACGCCGAAACGCTCCCGCAGGCGGTCTCGGGGAACAGCGGCGATATCCGTTCCGTCGATGGTGATCCGACCGGAATCCGGTTCACAAAAACGCAGGAGGAGGTTGATCACGGTGCTTTTGCCCGCCCCCGTGTGCCCAACAATCGCTACCGTCCGGCCCGGGTCCACGCTGAAGGACAGATTACGCACCGCCGGTGCTGCTCCGGGGTACCCGAACGTCACATTGTCAAAGACGATGCGGCCTTCATGATCCCGGACATCTGGAGCAACAGGCGCACCTGCGGCCGGGGACGGCGCGTCCCGCGGCTCCTCGGAGGTATCGAGCAGGGCGAAGACCCGGGCTGCGGAAGCAGCGCAGGATTGCATGAGGTTGAGCATTCCGCCTATCTGGCCAACGGGCTGGGTGAAGAGCCTGCTGAACTGGATAAAAGCCTGGATGCCGCCGATGGTCATGGCACCGGCGATCACCTGGAGGGCACCCACCACCGCAACAGCGATGTAGCTGAGGTTGGACATCAAGGCCATCAGGGGCTGAACAACCCCCGCCGAATACTGCGCCCGGGTAGCTGCCCGGGCCAGCCGTTCATTGCTCCGGGCCACCACGTCTGCCGCCTGCGCCTGCCGCCCGAAGGCTTTGATGACCTCATGGCCCGTAATAAATTCCTCCATGTGCGCATTCAGCTGGCCCGTTTCCATCCATTGCTTCTCGAACTGGGCCTGGGATTTCCGGGCCACTTGCACAGTGATCAGGGCGGACAGCGGTACGGTGGCGATCGCAATGGCGGCCAGCAGTGGCGAGATCCACAGCATCATGGCCAGCGAGCCGCACAGCATCAGGACGGACATGATGAGCTGGGTGAGGAGCTGGTTCAAGGCCTGGGTGATGTTGTCGATGTCGTTGGTGGCGCGGCTGAGGACATCGCCCCTGGACCGCTCCCCGAAGTAAGTGGCCGGGAGCCGATGCAGTTTTCCCTCCACCGCCTCCCGGAGTCCATACATCAAGCCCTGTACCGAGCGGGCGGAGAGTGCCCCCTGGATCCAGTTGAACAGCGAGGCGCCGACATACATAAGTGCCACGGTTCCCAGGATGAGCGCCAGCGCCTCCTGGTCCAGGTTCGCTTGGAGTACGCCGTCCACTACAAGGTCGGTGGCGTCGCCCAGGTATTTCGGAGCAGCCACGTTCAGCCCGGCGAATGCGCAGGTGGCAGCCACAGCGCCCAGCATGTGGCGCCGGAAAGGCCGGAGCAGCCGCAGGAGCCTGCGGGCGGTGGGCCAGAACCTCACCGCCGGTGCCCCGGCTTCCGCAGTCACTGCCGGCCATCCAGGGCAAGCTGAGACTCCGCTATTTCCCGGTACGTTTCGGATGTCTCCAGCAACTCCTGGTGCGTTCCCTGCGCTACCACCCGCCCGCCGTCGAGCACCAGGATGAGCCCGGCGCCTTCCACAGCGGAAATCCTTTCCGCTACAACAATCACTGTGGCCGATGCCAACGTTGACTGGAGTGCCTGCCTGAGCCGGGTATCGGTGTCGTAGTCCAGTGCTGAGAAGCTGTCATCGAACAGGTACAGCGGAGCTTTGCGCAGGAGCGCACGGGCAATGCACAACCGCTGCCTCTGGCCGCCGGAAAGGTTGGTGCCGCCCTGGCCCAACGGAGTTGCAAGCCCCAGCGGCAGGTCCCGCATAAAACGCATGGTCTGGGCGGTCTCCAGGACTTCCCAGAGTTCCGCGTCCGTGGCGTCCGGTTTCGCCATTCGAAGGTTGTCGCCGATAGTGCCCGTGAAGAGGTGGGACCGCTGTGGAACAACCGCCATGGATTCCCGCAGGCTGTCCAGCGGCACCGCCTTGATGTCCACCCCGCCCAGGCTGATGCGTCCCGCAGTGGAATCAAGGAAGCGCGGAATGAGGTTGAGGAGGGTGGACTTTCCGCTGCCGGTTGAACCCACGATTGCCGTGATGGTGCCCGGACGGGCGGTAAAGCTGATGTCGGTCAGGACGGGAGCCTCGGCTCCCGGGTAGGAGAAGCCAACGTGGCTGAACTCCAGTGTGGCCGGCCGCAGCGGGTCCGTCGACATCGGAAGTGGCTGCGGGGAAAGGGACTCGGGGTTCCTTGGTTGGCGTACTGATGGCTCCGTATCCAGGACCGCACTGATCCGCTCGGCACTGACAGATGCGCGGGGGGCAGTCATGAGGACGTACATGGACATCATGATGGCGAGCAGGATCTGCAGGATGTAGGCGATGAAGGCCGTCAGGGCGCCGATGTTCATCTCGCCCGCCTGGATTCTGTGCCCGCCGAACCACACCACGGCCACTGAAGAGATGTTCACCACGAGCATGACCAGCGGGAGCATGCCTGCAACCAGCAGCGCAGATGAAAGGTTGTTGGCGGTGAGGTTGCTGTTGACCCGGGCGAAGCGCCGGATTTCATGGTCCTGCCGGACAAAGGAGCGGATCACGGCGGCGCCGATGATCTGCTCCCGAAGGATGCCGCCCGCGCGGTCCAGCAGTTCCTGGCCGTCGCGGTACAGCGGGATCAGCCGCCGGACAATGAGATACATGATCAGCAGGAGCAGGGGCACGATAACGATCACCACTGATGACAACGCCACATCCTGTTGCAGCGCCATGGCCACTCCGCCCACCCCCATCGCCGGCCCGGCCACCAGCATGGTGAACACCAGTACAGCGAAGGCCTGGATCTGCTGGGTGTCGTTGGTGGCGCGGGTAGTCAGGCTCTGGGTTCCGAAGACGGCAACATCCTGGGAGGACAGCGACTGGATTTTGGCAAAAATCTCGCCTCGGAGCTGTTGGCCCATCTTCATGGCGACAAGAGCAGCCAGGTAGCCGGCTGCTATGGCCGCCGCCGCCTGCAGGACGGCGATCACCGCCATCACCATTCCCAGGCGCGAAATGACTGCGGTGTTGCCTGCCACGATGCCGTCGTCGACGATTGCCGCATTCACTGTTGGCAGCAGGAGGTTGGCTGCGGCCTGGACCAGTTGCAGGAGAACGATAGCCGCGATCCGGGCTTTATACCCGTCCAGCAGCCGCCTCATCAGAGCGATCAGCACCACGCCTCCACGGTGATCGGGATGCCTGCCAGGGCGGCTGGCGGCCACCCCAATTCAGCCAACCCCGCAATTGTAAGGCATATCACTTACTTTCTTTGTCATGCCACGTGACTACCCTGTGGAGAACGTCCAGCGAATGGACTTTCACCCGCTATACCTTGCGCCCTACCGCGAAGATCCGGCGGAACGGAAACACTGTGCCGTGGACACCAGGCGGATACGCTTCGCGCAGCAGTGCGGCGTATTCTGCTTCGAATTCTG
Organism: Pseudarthrobacter sp. B4EP4b; assembly: GCF_006680095.1. Classification (NCBI taxonomy): domain Bacteria; kingdom Bacillati; phylum Actinomycetota; class Actinomycetes; order Micrococcales; family Micrococcaceae; genus Pseudarthrobacter; species Pseudarthrobacter sp. B4EP4b. Next base: position 112,557 of record NZ_VHIJ01000019.1, read on the forward strand.
CCCCGTCTTCGGGTGGCAGGACTGCCAGGACCGGTCGAAGCGCGGTGCCCCGCACCCACTCCAGCACAGGATCCGGGCCCGCAAGCACCTGCTGGTAGGTGGTCTCCCACGCATCGGCCGTGAACCCGGCGTCGAGCAGGATCCCCAGGTACTCCGCAGGCTCTGCCACGGACTCGCCTCCCCGCAGCACTCCCCGCAGCTTTGGTTCCCAGCGGGGTGAGCCGGCCAGCCCGCGCATCAATGCATGTGAAGGGGCGTTGAAGTTGCCTGGAACCTGCATGGCAAACCAGGAACCCGGATGAAGGGCGGCCAGCCACTTCCGCATCATGTCCTGGTGGCCGGCTACCCATTGCAGGGCAGCGTTGCTCACCACCACGTCCGCTTGGTCCGATGGAATCCAGTCGGCGATATCCATCAGCTCAAAGCGCAGGGACGGCGTGCTGTTCGCAACCGCCGCGGCTTTGGCCAGCATCTCGGCCGAGGAGTCCAGGCCTACGACGTCGGCCGCGGGCCAGCGCTCGGCGAGGGTGGCGGTGAGGTTTCCCGGTCCGCATCCCAGATCCACCACCTGCACCGGCCGGTCTGCGTGGACCCTGCCGGTCAGGTCAAAGAATGGGCGGTCCCGGTAGTCGCCGAACTGCACGTACTTTGCCGGATCCCATCTCATGCTTTCCTCCACTTTCGGGTGCCGCAGGTACCGGGAAGCCTAACCCGATCGGGACGGATTTACGGGCGCGCCGGGGCACTAAGCTGGAAAACAATGAAACTCGTTGACCAGCTGCCCGAAGTCTCCGCCCGGGACCTGCCCGGGTCCGCCGCCGATCCTGATTCCCTGTACTCCCTGTTCCTGGAATGGACGCAGAGCCGGGGGCTGGACCTCTACCCCGCGCAGGACGAGGCCATTATGGAGCTGGCTACAGGCGCGAACGTAATCCTTGCTACCCCAACAGGCTCCGGAAAGTCGCTGGTGGCCATCGCCGCACACTTCCAGGCGATGGCCCAGGGCAGGCGCAGCTACTACACCGCGCCCATCAAGGCGCTTGTCTCGGAAAAGTTCTTTGCGCTGTGCGAGATTTTCGGGGCCGAAAACGTGGGAATGATTACCGGCGATTCGGGTGTCAACCAGGACGCGCCCATCATCTGCTGCACTGCCGAGATCCTGGCCAACACCGCCCTCCGGGAAGGCGCGGCCGCGGAACTGGGATCCGTGGTCATGGACGAGTTCCACTTCTACTCGGACCCGCAGCGCGGCTGGGCCTGGCAGGTACCCCTGCTGGAGCTCCCCCAGGCCCAGTTCCTCCTGATGTCCGCCACGCTGGGCGACGTCAGCCGGTTCGAAAAAGGCCTGACGGACCTGACCGGGCGTCCCACCACCACGGTGAGCTCGGCGGAACGGCCCATTCCGCTGCATTACTACTACCACGAGACTCCCGTGCACGAGACGCTGGAAGAGCTGCTCTCCACCCGGCAGGTTCCCGTTTACGTAGTGCACTTCAGCCAGATCGAGGCGATAGACCGCGCACAGACGCTGATGAGCATCAACGTGTGCACGCGCGAAGAGAAGGACAAAATCGCTGAGCTGATCGCCAACTTCCGCTTCGCCGCCGGTTTCGGCAAGACCCTCAACCGGCTGGTCCGCCATGGGATTGGCGTGCACCACGCCGGAATGCTTCCCAAGTACCGCCGCCTGGTGGAGCAGCTGGCCCAGGCCGGACTGCTGAAAGTCATCTGCGGCACGGACACCCTGGGCGTGGGCATTAATGTGCCCATCCGCACCGTGGTCCTGACCGCCCTGAGCAAGTACGACGGCGTCCGCACCCGGCTGCTGAACCCCCGTGAGTTCCACCAGATCGCCGGCCGGGCCGGGCGGGCGGGCTACGACACCGCTGGCACCGTGGTAGTGCAGGCTCCCGAAC